>NZ_JBHURE010000001.1:320943-357558 GCF_042674095.1 Lysinibacillus sp. NPDC056959
GTGCGAAAGCGCAGCGACAGCACGATGTTGGTCACGGAGGCGTTATCACAGGATGTGATGCTTTTAGCCTCCGTTCCTCTATTGCTGATCCCCAAGGAGTCACCCAGCCGTAACGAAGATCAACTTTTCTACATGATATACGTTTTAACAAAATGTCATCTCCTCTCGATTTCAAATAAAAAACTTAACGGAAATTTACAAATCTTGTTATAATTAAACCCACTAAAATACTTTTAGTTGAAGGGGGGGTTTTATGAGCGACGATATTTTTAAACAAACAATACCTGTTTTAAAGACAGAAAGATTAACATTAAGACCACTTACACTGAATGATGTAGAATCAATGTTTAATTATACGTCCAGCGAAAACGTTGCACGCTATGTTACATGGGATCCTCATAAGAATTTAGACGAAACAAAAGTGTTTGTTGAATTAGTTTTAAATGGGTATAAACAAGGTGATCATCTATTATGGGGCATTGAATATGAGCAGAAATTAATCGGCACTATCGACTTTGTTTCTGTTAATGACCAACATAAATGTGCGGAAATTGGCTGTGTTATTTCTGAAGATTATTGGAATAAAGGGATTACGACCGAAGCAGTAAAAAAATTAATAGACTACGGATTTAACGAATTAAAAATGATTCGAATACAAGCACGCTGTTTTGAGGACAATATCGGTTCCCAAAAAGTAATGGAAAAATCGGGTATGCTTTTCGAAGGTATATTACGAAAAAGTATGTTTGTTAAAGGACTTCACCAAAATATTAAAATGTATGCTATTACAGATGATGACTATATTAATTCATAAATTGGATTAAGCCCTGCAAAAATCAGCAGGGCTTATTTAACTTACAACCATCCCTCAATACAATAGACTTTTTTGGCCGTTGCATCTAATCTTACTCGTTTTCCAATTGCAATTGGATGCATCGGATGCGTATGACATATATCAAATTCTGCTAAAATCGGGATATCGATGTTATCTAACTGTTCAAGCAGGACTTCATACGGCTTACGTCCGGTCCCCAAGTCGTCGTAACACTCATGCTTACCTAAAATAATGCCACTTATTTTTTCAAATACACCATGCAATTTCAACATCGCAAAATTTTTCTCAACGATAGCTGTATTTTTTGCACAATCTTCAACTAATAAAATATCTCCGTCTTTAATATTTGGAAAATAAGCCGTACCAATAAATCCATACATCGCATTTACATTACCACCAATTAACCTACCTTCCGCAACTCCTTCTCGAACCGTCACCCACTCATTCTTATTTAACTTTTTTTCCACCGTTTTTTCTAGCCAATTGACAGGTTCATCTGACCAATAAGACGGCATCGGAATTTCGTAAGGTAATGATTGCGACTTAAAGAAGTAGTTCTCGAAGAATCGATATGTATCATTAACTAATGGCTCAAACTCACCAAATGAAGGAACTAAAGCTGGACCATAGAAAGTTGTAATTCCTGTTTTTGCGTAAAGTGCAAGTAAAATAGCCGTTGCATCAGAATAACCAACAACGATTTTTGGATTGCTTTGAAACGCCTCATAATCGATATACGGAAGCATACTATTCGAATTTGTACCACCGATTGTCGACATTATGATGTGGACGTTTGGATTTCGTAGTAATTCATTTAATTCTTCAGCACGCTCTTTTGGAGTTCCGGAGCGATAACTATCAGATTTACCAGTTAGACTCCCTTCAATTAAGTTTATATTTCTTTGTTCAAGAAAAGCTTTTCCTCGCTTATATCGAGAAAGTGAACTGACGGATGCTGGCGATGATGGTGAAAAAACACCAATATTGATACCGCTTCTGATGCTTATAGGATTCATATAGGAACTCCTCCTTTTTTGTTACAATATTTTTGACATGTAATATTCATCCATATATTCCCCATCAACATATAAAGAATGTCTTTTAGTCCCCTCAATGTCAAACCCCATTTCTATTTAACTTCTTGTGAAACAAACTATCTGGATGCTCATCAGCCAACAGTAATAACACCGACAGTGGAATTTCATTTTCTATACAGTAATTATTTTTTTCAATAAAATTATGAAGGGAAAATTTATTCAAATATTCTTGATTTTTAGTCGCGCTAGATACGCTGGTCGGAAGCGATTCCAAGCAACTGTCATGTCCCTAAAAAATTCACATAAATAGTATAACAATAGCGCCCTCTGAGTAACAGGGGGCGCTATTTGACGCTTACAAATAAATTAGATGTTGTCTTTTTAATAGCGTTTAATATTTATTTTATTTAATTACACTTAACAATCTCTTACATACTTCAATTAAAATATTTTGTTTTTCCAAACTAAGTAATAGATATTTTAAAGGTATATCAATTTTCAACTTTTGAATACAATCTCCAAAAAATTTTAACTTATCTTCATCTGTAACTAAAGATATATCATTGATTTTTATATCAAATTCTTTTAACTGTTGAATTCTTTCATTACTGGAAATCTTATTGTGGTTTAAATATTGAAGCACTTCCAATAATAAATTCTCTTGCTTCTCATCTAAATCGTACATAATAATTTGTTGGAAGAAAGGCAATTCATCAGGGTTTTCATGACATGCAATATCTAATAGTAATTTTTGATGGTATCTTCTTTTTTCTAAGTTGTTTTTTATTTCCTCAATGTCATTTGTATCATATGTCATATTAAAAATAAGAACTCCTTTCTATAACTCATAATTTATTATAGAGCAAATTTACAGATAGCCCAAGCGATAGATCGAGATGCTGATATAGGAAATCCTAATTCTTGATTCATAAATTGAATCATATTTGCTTCAATACTATTTTCAAATCGATCTAGAGCATCAGCTAATTTACCAGAATGTTTCTTTACTAATTTACCATTTTTGTCACTTAACATCCCAAGAATACTGCCAAGCATATCTCCGCCATATCTTAGAGCAAGCACTACTCCATCTTTTTTCCAACCACGTGTAGAAATTTTAGGAGTGTTTTCTTTATCTTCTAAATATAATCGATACCCTTCTTCAGAAAATTCCGTGTGAGGTATAGTATCATTAAGATTTATAGCTATATTTTCAATACTTTCAACGTTATTATAGATTACATCATTTTCATAAGCACTTGCTTTCGGAGCAACAGTACCAAGTAACGAAGTAAATAGCAAAGTAGAAGAACATAAAATTAATGGTAGTTTTTTATACATTTTAATTCCCTCCAATAACATTTGTTTTCTAAATAACCTAAACTCTCCATGAAATAAGTGGACAAGCATTGACCATATTGAATGTAACTAGTTAACGAACCATAGCTTTCTAACCCCTCCTATTTTACGGAAGGAAAGAAATTCCTTTCTGTCTCCTCCTACCTAGAAGAATAAATCCATTGAAAAAATAATTCCAATCAACTTTTGTCCTCTTTTGAACATATTTTGATAAAACCTCTTTTGTTAAGAGTTGAGCTTATTGCGATTAATTTAAAAACAGGCAAAAAACCGTAGAAGAAATTAAGTTCAAGTTGAATTTAAAAGGTAGGAGCACTAATTAGTCCGAATTTTATCAATTTTTGTTCAATTAATAACGAAACTTGGTTTTGAAACATTAATAGCTAATGATATGTTATTAACACATCCTGGAAAAAGGAAGGATGATGGAAATACAATGCTAAAATAGTCTTCTTTAGCTGTCGCTATAAAAGACATTTTCTGAGAGAAATTAAAAGGTCTTAATTCTATAACTAACTAGAATTAAGACCTTAAAATAATTATTTGATGCTTCCCACTCTTCTCCAAACAAGCCACGAGACCTCAGCTCCTACTTTCTCTTTTTGCCAATCAATAGCGTGACTTGTGCCATTGTAAATGGCAATGAAGATTTCTTTCGATACGCTATATACTTTGGCTCCCAAAAATCCGCCTATTTTAATTTAAAGTTTTTTAAGCCTTTAAAATGATAGAAATGCTGCCCATGTAAAAATATTTGCGCTGCAATTTTTTTACTCAAAAAGGAATATCTAGACCGCCCGACATTTGACAGTGGCTACATCCCCATATTGAAAACACGATAGCCTTCTGTCTTTGTCCATTCAAAGAGCGATAGGAAAATGAAATCCATCGTTCCAGATGGTGCTCCCGGTATAAAACGCATAAGATCTACTGATAGTCTTTCGCCATTATCGTACATGGGCATGAGACTAGCAAAGCCAATAGCACCTTCTTTACCACGTAAAACGGCAATGTTTGAAGTGTTTAAATAGTGTTCATCAAAAAAGCCAAGAAAAAAGCCTTTTTCTGCCCTTCCCTGCAACCATTTCGTTGATACTTCCTTCAATTCATTCATTAATTCCTGTGAGTAAGGGGGGCTTACTATATCAACAATAAAATTTTCTCGTTCAAATTTATTTTTTACCGCTCGACGTCCCTTCATTCCCTTACCAGTAAGTGTAAACTTTTCAAAGTCTACAAAAGCTTCCTCGCCTAGCTTAAAAAAACTATACCCATGCTCATGTAAGGAAGGGAAAATTTTATTGTTAATTTCATAAAAGACTGGTGTATAGCCATGCTTGTCTGCCAATTCCAAAAACTCCTGAATAGCAGATAAAAAATCAGCTTCATTTCCTACTGGATCTCCGAGTACAACGATCTTATCAGCATATATCTGATACGAAAATAAAACTGTCCCTTCCTTATTCCAATGTACAAATTTGTCATGTAAAAAAATTAAATGTGAATACTCTGTCCCTTTATAAGTCATCAAATGCTGTATGATACGCTCTTCTTGCTCACTAGACAAAAGCTTTTCCATTTTCTTAGGTGCACGTATAAAATTACCTATATAAAAAATGACAATTGCTATTAAGATACCCATTACTGCACTATAAAATAGATCTCGATAATCTGTAATAATGTATTCCTGCAAAGTGGCTGGAATATGAATTTTGGAAGTAGGTAAGTTCACATAGCCAATCAAAACATACATCGCTGTAATGATTGTCACTGCAGCAAGATCAACCAAAGCGATCCCCCATGTCAAAACGTAACTTTCACGATAAAATTGCTTTTTGGAGACAATTAACAACACTGCAACAATCACTAAAAAAATCGCTTCTTCATAGTCGAAGCCTTTAAAAATTGAAAATAACGCTGAACTACTTAGCACAATAAGGCTAAGCTGATACGCCCTCTTTACTTTATATTTAATCCCCCTACATAGCCCTAAGAGAATAAAGCCAGCTGCAACAGTCAGTTGATGAGAGACATGCATGATTGGCGAAGATAAAAATTCCTGCGCTATTTTTAGTCGACTTAACACTCCCGGCACCGAAGCTGATAACAATAATACAATGCCAGAAAGAAATACCAATATCGTTAATAACGTGTGACTAAGCTTCTGAAAAATTACATTTGGCAAGTCATCCCACGATTGATTCCAACGATTCCAATATTCTTTTACAAATAAAAGAGCCGACACCAAAAACGGAAGCACAAAATAGCCAATCCGGTACAAAATTAATAGAAAAAGTACTTTCTCATCAGCGATTCCTACACTTTGAGTCCCCCATAAAAAACAAGGTCAAATGAGCCAACTCCACCAGGTATCATCCTGACAATTCCCGCACAGGAAGCAATTAAAAATATTGGAATTAAAGCAGATAATTCTATTGGTATCTTCAAAATAAAAGTTAATATCCAGATCACTAAAAAAACCGCAAACCATTCCGTTACTGAAGTTGCCATCAATTGAAGAGAGATCTTCGGACTTATAGAACCCGCTTTTTTATAGCGAATAATGTGCATAGCAATAAAAATCGGAACATATAAGCTGACAAGAATAACTGCTATCTTTAGCCATCGCACCTCTTTCAGCAACGGGAAGTCACAAAAGAATATATACATCATCCAAACTAACAATGAAATCCCTGTTAAATAAAAGAGTGTGACGGTGGCAATGCTTTTTAACAAGTCTTCCTTATCCTCTTTATATTTCGAATAGAAATAATTACGCAAAAATACACCAACTAAACCACCGAAGCCAATAAGATTGGAGAAGGTATTCACAATAAATGAATGATTCAGCAAAATACGTCTGTTTATTTTGATTCCTACTATTTTCACTAAAATAACATCATAAAAAATCATCGGTGTAATGGCACAGAAGGTGATGAAAAGAATAAATAAGAGCTCCCATATTTGCAGTTCATTCACTTCTTTCTTAAGTAAATGAACATCTATTCCACTTACCGATTGTAGAATTTCATAAATAGCTATCGCTAAAAGTACTATTGGAAATAGAACTTTCAAAAACTTCAATAGCGCCTCTTTTCGAACGTTAAACATGTGCTAACCCTACTCTCCATAAGCGTTCTTGAAACATCTAAGTTATTTGACAGCAGATTCTCTTTGAATTTTCCGAAAACTAACACACCATTATTGTAGCGTATTCACTGCTATATGTATTGTTCCCAGATACCCATAGTTACTATAATATTGCCTTATAAAAGATGTATCTAACAGTTTTATAAGACAACTGATTCAGAATCAATTATGCCTACGTCCGGAATCGGCTGATAGAAGTTAAATATAATATCGATGGATAGGACGTCCAACACTTCCGTATTGTATATCTACCTTTAATAAATTTTGTTTTTCTAAAAAGTCTAAGTAACGTCGAGCCGTTACGCGCGCTGTCCCAATATATGTAGACACTTCCTCCGCTGATACCGCTTCGTTACTTTCTTGAATATAGGCAAGCACTTTGCCTAATGTTGCCCGGTTAAAACCCTTTGGTAGCTCTTCTATTACAATTGTCTCAGTGATTGGGGGAACAGCTATTTGTTCAGGTATACGTTGCTGCATTAGATGATCCACATCATGCTGTGTTAGATCTTCCATACCACTTATTTTCTTTTTATAGGATTGATAATTCTTTAAAGTTTGCTCAATTCGTTCAAATGTAAAAGGTTTCATAATATAATCATAGACGCCTAAGTGTAAAATTCGCTGCACAGTAGGCATATCATTCGCAGCAGTTACAGCAATAACATCAACGGGAAGATGTTCTTCTCGAATTTTTCCTAATGTAATGATGCCATCTTGCTCGGGCATAAAAATATCCATAAAGACTAGGTCGGGGTTTAATTGTTTAATCCTCTCAATCCCTTCTATCCCATTACTAGCATAGCCTATTAACGAGAATCCTTTGATTTGCTCTATAAATTGTCTATTCACTTCTCGTACCATCGGATCGTCCTCAATTAATAACACGTTCATTACATCCATCTACTCTTCTCCTAACTCTAATAAGATTAAGAAACTTGTCCCTTTCATAAATTCACTCACAACTTCAATATCACCATTACCTTTTCTTACAATTTCATCTATTAAATGCAAGCCAATACCGCGATTCTCGCTTGCCTTTGTAGAAAATCCATTTTCAAACATACGAGCTTGCACCTCTTCAGACATCCCAATTCCATTATCAGAAACAGCAATTGCTAAAACACCGTCATGCTCATCTACAGAAATCGCTACATATTTATCATCTTTTGAAAGTACATTTAGCGCTTCAAAGGCATTTTCAATTAAATTTCCTAATAAGACAACAAAATCGTGGTGATCTAATAATGGTGGAAAGCGTTTAAAATGACTTTTTCGATCGATTTCTACTTGTATGCCTAATTCCTTGCCATAGCTAACTTTACTTAGCAATAATCCTGAAATATTTTCATTATGAAAGCGTTCATTTAAAAACTTCGTTAAAGAGGCTTCATTTTCGGTAGTAGCTGTAACGTATTCAAGCGCTTGCTTAGTATGTCCCAATTGCAGAAGACCTGCAATAGTATGTAGCTTATTTTTATGCTCATGTGTTTGTACACGGAGTGCTTGAACAAAAGCTTTAACACCCGTCACCTCTTCCGCAAGCTTTTTCACCGCTGTTAAATCTTTAAACATAGCAACTGCTCCGACTAATTCACCATTTACTATAATAGGGACACGATTACTCAAAATACTATGATGATTAATATAGAGCTCTTGATTGTATACAGGATTTGCTGTTTCAACAATTTCAGGCAATCGTGTGTCTGGCAAAACATCATAAATATTTTCCCCAATACAATCCTCTATCTTTGTAGTAACGCCTAATATATCAGCTGCTTTTTCATTAAAAATTGTAATATTCATTTCTTTATCGACCGCAATAATGCCTTCATGCATAGCATTGAATGTTTCTGTTCGTTCCACATACATCTTCGCAATCTCATGAGGTTCAAGCCCAAACATTTGCTTTTTAATATGCCGGCCAAGTGTATATGCCCCCCAGATGCTAAAAACAAGGGATATCAGAATCGTAATAAATATTTCATGCTCATAATTTTGCAGCATTTCTATAAAAGTGGGCAGTGAATACCCTACAATGACAATGCCCACTTGTTCTTTTTTTTCATCAATGATTGGGACAAACGCTCGAATCATTACACCAGCTTCCCCTTGCGCCTTCGATATATAATAATGCTCACTAAATGCAGCGTTTAAATCCTGTGATTCACTACGCTTCCCTATTTCTTTACTGACTGGGTGAGATAGTTTAATACGATCCTTATTCATCACAACAATATACTCTGCTTTATTCACAACACGAATTCCATCTACAATTTTATTAACATGTTTCGCAGCTTCTTTCATATTGTCATCTTTCAAATGTGTACTGATTTCTGGCACATTTGATACAGTCCGTGCAACGAGCATAGCACGCTGACCAAACTCCTTTTCTTGCTCCGTTAAAAGGTTACCGAGTACAAAAATGCCTCCAAGTAAAAAGGAGAAAGCAATGATTAAAAATGTTACTAACAATATTTTGCCGTTTACAGGCATTTTCATCATTTGAAATCCTCCCCTTTCCAAATCTGCATTTGCACTATAAAAGTCTTTGGTCAATCTCACTTCTTCAAATGATATGCTTTTAAGATTATCTTCAAAAAAATCTTTTGACAACACTTTAGTTGACATAAGTAGGATAAAGTCATGAACTTAATGAACAATATTACGAAAAATTGGTATAAAACAAAATTTTCTATCACTAATCATTATTGTATTATAACAAAGGTAAATTAACCACACAGTATCATAACAGGTTGGGCCATTGAAAACACTACGTTTCATTAAAAATATGGATGAATGTACTTAATGAACGATATGTTTCTTATTTTCTAAATCTCTTTTTTTCAAAAGGATTCGTTATGATAATTCTAGTGAAAACGATATCAAAGAGAAAATTAAGAAACGAGGTAGCATAAAATGAAATTACTGAAAAATTTGACTGTTCAGGTTATAGCTGCGATCATTTTGGGGGTTATTGTTGGAGCCATCTTCCCTGAGTTTGGTGCAAGCCTTAAAATCCTGGCAGACTTATTCATTAAGTTAATTAAAATGTTAATCGCCCCAATTATCTTCTTAACAGTTGTAATCGGAATCGGTAGTATGGGAGATATGAAAAAGGTCGGAAAAATCGGAGGAAAGGCGTTACTGTATTTCGAAATTGTCTCTACCATTGCCTTAGCAATCGGGATTGCTGTTGCATTAATCGTAAGCCCAGGTACTGGATTAGATACGTCAGGTGCTTCCGAAGCTGATATCTCAAAATTTACAACCGCTGCTTCAGAAAGTGAGCAAGGTTTAGGTGCTTTCATCTCTAGCATCATTCCTGAAAACGTTGTAGGTGCACTTGCAGCAGGGCAATTACTTCCTGTGTTATTCTCTGCAATATTATTCGGTTTAGCTGCTGCTTCTATTGGTGCACCTGCAAAACCGGTCATTACATTTTTTGAACAAGTGGCAGAAATTTTCTTCAAAATCGTAAGTATGGTGATGAAAATTTCTCCAATCGGTGCCTTTGGTGCAATGGCCTATACGATTGGTAATTTTGGTTTGAAATCTTTAAGCAACTTAGGTCTTTTAATGGCTGCCGTCTATATTACTATGTTCTTATTCGTAGTCTTTGTTTTAGGCGCCATTGCAAAATTCTTCGGCTTTAATATTTTTAAATTTATCGCTTATATTAAAGAAGAAATTTTCTTAGTAATTGGTACTTCATCATCTGAATCTGCCTTGCCATCTATGATGCGTAAATTGGAGAACTTTGGTTGCTCTAAGCAAGTTGTTGGATTAGTAGTACCAACCGGTTATTCCTTCAATCTTGATGGAACTTCCATCTACCTTTCAATGGCTGCATTATTTATTGCACAAGCATACGGAATGGACTTAACATGGATTCAAATCATTACACTACTCGGAATTTTAATGATTACATCTAAAGGAGCTGCCGGTGTAACAGGTTCTGGTTTTATTACATTAGCAGCGACACTTGCTGCTTTCCCAATGATTCCAGTCGAAGGGATCGCGCTACTAATTGGTGTTGACCGATTCATGTCTGAAGCACGCGCCGTAACAAATTTAATTGGTAACGGTGTAGCTTGTGTAGTCGTATCGAAATCTGAAAAAGAGTTTGATGTAGAGATGCAAGAACGTGCACTTCAAGGAAAAACTACAATTGTGTCTTAAGAACAAATGCGCTAAAGCGCTCGTTTACATCTGACAAGCGCTGGAGAGCCCGAAGCAAAAGTAAATGCTCCACCACTTTTGCCCGAGGGATCGAAGTGACCTCGAGGATGTAGCGCTTTAGCCTAGACGCCGACTATGTTCTAGGTTAACCAAAGTTAGTCTATAGTTTCTAAAAAAGGGTAGTGATGACAGCGTGTTGCTGTTTCACTACCCCTTTTATTTAACATATTGTTCAAGCAAGCGTTGCGTATTTGTTGATTGCTCAAGTGCTTTTTTCTCATTTACCCAATAGATCAAATATTGCTGATCTCCAACATTAAAAACCATTTGCTGTAATTCCTCATTTAGCTCAGAGCTAATCGCGACCTTTAAAATATCCACCTCATATAATGGCTCTCCTTTTATTTCATAGACAATATGATAGAGTGGTTTTTCTTCAAATACAGCTCGTTCTTTTTTGCTTAATTTCTTAACATGGCTTAGAGGGTAGTTTTCAATGTAGGCTGTTGCATCTTGACCTGTTGCTTTAAAAACAGATTGCTCTCCTTTAAATAGCTCGATTGCATTAATTTCTGTTACATGATCTAAAATTTGAGAAATAGCTTCTTTCTCATTTTTTTCGCGAGACTGCAATGTAAAAGCGCCAATCAGAATAATTGCAGCAAATATAATTAGTTTCAATCTTCTTTTATTCATGTTCATTACCCATTCAATGCTTTTTTCACAAAGCGGTTAATATCTACATCAGCCCCAATGACAAGCATAATATCTCCTAGCAAAATTTTATCACTCGCCTGTGGAGATACGATAATATCTGCACCACGCTTAAGGCCTACAATATTTATCCCGTACTTTGCACGAATATCTAAATCCATAATAGAATAACCTGCAATCGCATCATTGGCCTTAAGCTCCATAATGGAATGTTCATCAGAAAGCTCTAGATAATCAAGCACTGTATTAGACAGCATATTATTAGCAATACGAATCCCCATATCACGCTCAGGATGCACGACAAAATCTGCTCCAATTTTACGCAGCACTTTTTCATGATAATCATTCTGAGCCTTTACAGTAATCTGCTGAACGCCGATTTCTTTTAAAATAATCGTCGTCAAAATACTAGCCTGAATATCTTCACCGATTGCTACAATCACATGCTCAAAATTACGAATACCTAATGAATTTAATACCGATTCATCCGTCGAATCTGCGATAACAGCCTGTGTGGCAATGGAAGCGAATTCGTCCACCCGCTCTGATGAATGATCGATCGCCATAACTTGTGCCCCTTGACTCATTAGTTCGCGGACAATGCTTCCTCCAAAACGTCCAAGTCCAATGACAGCAAACTCTTTTTTCATCATTATAAATCCCTCCGAAAACTACTATACCCTTATTGTAACGCATTCTCTGCTATATGTATCGCCAAAACAAGAGACTATTCGTCATAAAAAGACAACCCTTGGGCATTTTTAAGGATCCTTCTCCGCTCAAGATACATCTCATTGCTATGCTCTATAATAATCCCACTAACATTGTATTTTACATAAAAAAAGGCGAGGAATAAAACATCCTCGCCTGATATTGCTATTATGCGTTACGCATTTCATCTAAAACACGATTTACACGTTTTTCTAGCATTTTCATACCGCTACCACCAGCTTGCATATGACGAAGCTGACCATCTTTATCGAACACAAAATAAGCAGGTACATATTGATTTTCAAATGCATCTGTTAGCTTTAATTCGCTATCCACAAAGATTGGTTGAACAATATCATGCTCTGCCGCTACCGATTTGATTGTTTCTAAATTTGTATCTTCCTCAGAACGTGGCATATGCACAGCAATAACGTTTAACTCATCTTTGTATTGGTCACGGAAATTGTTCACATCCGGCATTGCCTCTTTACATAAATGACAACTAACTGACCAGAAGTGGATTAATGTTGGTTTTTCGCCTACTAAATCTGCTTTTGTTACTTCACCATTTAACCAAGTCGTTGCACCTGCAAGTTCAGGCATTTGTTCACGAAGTTTCATAAAACATTCTCCTTTTTTCTTTTTCCTTTTTCTGGGACCATTATCAAAACGTGTGGTTGATTTCCGTTCCGGCTGGGCGCTTTCCTGGGGGCGTCCGATGAGCCGCTTCGCTTCGCTGCAGGGTCTCATCTGTGACGCTAATCCCCAAGGAGTCGCCCAGCCTCCACTCCAATCAACTTATTTTCATAGTAGACGTTTTAACAAAAGTCACCCACAATTTTTGGTGATGAACCTTTTTCTATATCAAGTTTAAAAAAGTCCCCACAAACGGTGTCGTGGGGACTCTTTATTTTTGAATGATCAATTTCGCCAAGCCTCGAATTTAGTTCAACGCCTGATATAAAAACTCTACATCAATTATGCCTCGGCATAATTGCGTCCGAAATCGGCTTTGTGCTTAGGCCTGCACGATGCAGGTCAGTTAGCCGTTATCGCATGGATGCGATGATCTTGGGCTAACATCCCCTAAGAACTCCTTACCGATTCCGTGACATCCGCCGGAGGCTTTAATTTCTTTCAGTTGCTGAAAGAAATTATAGAGTCGCTTGACCTGGACGCCAGTTTGCTGGGCAAAGACCACCAGTTTGTAAAGCTTGAAGTACACGTAAAGTTTCGTCTACATCACGGCCGATGTTGTTATCGAATACTGTTTGGTATTTTAATTCGCCTTCTGGGCTGATGATGAATAAGCCGCGTAGTGCGATACCTTCTTCTTCAATTAACACACCATATTCTTGTGAAATTTGGTGATTAGTATCTGCTGCTAATGGGTATTTTAACTCACCAAGACCATTTTTAGTGCGGTCAGTGTTAATCCAAGCTAAGTGAGTGTGGATTGTATCAGTAGAAACACCGATTACTTCTGCATCTAAGTCTTCGAACTCATCGTAACGATCGCTCATTGCAGTGATTTCTGTTGGACATACGAAAGTGAAGTCCATTGGATAGAAGAAAAGTACTGTCCATTTGTCTTGTGCTTTAATGTCTTCTAATGATACTTTGCCAAATGATTTGTCTGCAAGTACCGCTTCCATTGTAAAGTCAGGTGCTAGTTTACCTACCATGCGTTCTGCCATTATAAATCCCTCCGATTATATATGTAGTGTATATATTCCATTCGCACCAGCGAACTCGTCTTCTACGATAGCAGAGTAATCGTAGTTTTTCAAACAAGTAAACTTCACAAAAGTGCACACTTTTAATTATCTGACAAATTTTCGCCAAATCCCAAAATGGAATAGCTGCTACAGCCTATTTATTAGCTACTTTTAACAATTTTATTCTAGTTTAAACAATTTTTTTCTACACAACATTTATGTATAATTTCTAAAAATTTCATCTACTTTTTTTTCATTAAAAACGATTGCAAATTCTTTTTTATTATGTATAATTGTAATGGTTTTAGTAAACTAAAAGTTTCGTTAAAGTAAACTTCATATTTCAAAAGTTTATGATTGCTAAACTTCTTCTAGGAGGGAAAAGATGCAAATAGGAGCAAAAATCAAAGCGCTTCGTTTAAAAAAAGGTCTTACCCAAGAGGAACTTGGAGAACGTACAGATTTAAGTAAAGGGTATATTTCACAATTAGAACGTGATCTAAATTCACCTTCCATTGAAACATTATTTTCACTATTAGAAGTTTTAGGGTCAACACCTAAGGAATTTTTCGATGATGGAGCACCTGAACAAAAGGTTGTATATACAGAGGAAGATCAATCTACTTATACAGATGAAGAAAAAAAATATGAAATTCAGTGGTTGATTCCTACATCAAATGAAAAAGAAATGGAGCCCATTTTCTTAACACTTGCTGCTGATGGTGAATTTAAGCAGTTTGAACCCTCCCTTTCTGAAACATTTATTTATGTTGTCGAAGGGCGTATTCGTCTCGTTTTAGGAGATGAACAGTACATAGCGAGTGAAGGCAATGCTCTCTATTTTGAAGCGACAGATCATCATCAAATTTTTAATGCACATGCTGATGAAACAAAAATTTTACTTGTCGCAACGGATTCATATTTATAGCTTAAGGAGGCGCATCTATGACAACGAATTCGATTATCCGCTTTGAAAACGTTTCAAAGTCTTATAATGACGGCACGGTCGTCTTAAAAAACATTAACCTGGAGCTAGAAAAGGGAAAATTCTATACGCTACTAGGTCCGTCCGGTTGTGGTAAAACAACTATTTTACGTATGATCGCTGGATTCACAGAACCGACAACAGGAAATATCTATTTTCATGATAAAAAAATCAACTCAGTACCAGCCAATGAACGCCAAGTAAATACAGTTTTTCAGGATTATGCGTTATTTCCTCATTTAAATGTCTTTGAAAACGTCGCATTTGGGCTTCGTATAAAAAAGCTTCCTGAAAGTGAAATTAAAAACCGTGTTGCAGAAGCATTAAAATTCGTTAACTTAGCAGGCTATGGTAACCGTGAAATTTCTGAAATGTCTGGTGGTCAACGTCAACGTGTAGCAATTGCTCGTGCGATTGTGAACGATCCTGAAGTAATTTTACTTGATGAGCCTCTGTCAGCGTTAGATTTAAAGCTACGTACAGAAATGCAGTATGAATTACGTGAGTTACAACAACGACTTGGGAAAACATTTGTATTTGTCACACACGATCAAGAAGAAGCACTTGCCATGAGTGATGAAATCTTTGTTTTAAGCGAAGGTGAAATTCAACAATCTGGTACACCAGTAGATATTTATGATGAGCCAATTAACCGCTTCGTTGCTGATTTTATTGGTGAATCAAATATTGTTCCGGGCGTAATGATCGAAGATTTCAAAGTAGAATTTGCTAGTAAAGTTTTTGAATGTGTCGACCAAGGTATGAAGCCAAACGAAAAAATTGATATTGTCATTCGCCCAGAGGATTTAGAAATGACAACAATCGATAAAGGAAAACTTGTCGTTAAAGTCGATACTCAATTGTTCCGCGGGGTACATTATGAATTATCTACGTACGACAAAGATGGCAATGAATGGCTTGTGCATTCATTGAAAAAAGCTGAGGTAGGGACAGAAATTGGTTTAGACTTTGACCCAGAAGCAATTCATGTAATGCGCTTAAATGAAACAGAAGAAGAATTCGATAAACGTTTAGAGGCGTATGGGGACGACGAAGATGCAAACTAAGACTTCGAAATCAGCCTTATTTCCTTATGTTTTATGGATTGCACTTTTCGTTATCGCGCCGATTGCACTCGTTGTTTACTATTCCCTACTAGATATACATGGCAATTTTACGCTCGATAATTATAAAGCATTCTTTACTTCTGTCTATTTAAAAATGACATTAAGTTCATTCTGGTATGCGTTTTTAATTACATTCTTTACGTTACTTGTTTCATATCCAACAGCCTATTTTTTAACAAAAACAAAATATAAGCAGCTTTGGCTTTTACTAATTATTATTCCTTCTTGGATTAATCTATTGTTAAAAACATATGCCTTTATCGGGATTTTCGGCTTGTACGGCCCATTAAATGCATTTATCGAAGTATTTGGTTTTGATCCGAAGCAAATGCTATTCACTGATATTAGCTTTGTGTTCGTATCCGTTTATATTTTTATTCCATTTATGATTTTACCGATTTTCAACTCATTGGATCGTTTAAATCCGGCACTTATTTATGCAGCACGTGATTTAGGGGCATCTGCCTTTACTACGTTCCGTCGCGTTATTTTGCCGTTAACAATGGACGGTGTTAAATCAGGTATTCAAGTTGTATTTATTCCAGCATTATCACTCTTCATGATTACTCGTTTAATTGCAGGAAACCGTGTTATTACACTGGGTACAGCTATTGAACAACAATTCCTTGTCACTCAAAACTGGGGAATGGGTTCAACAATTGCTGTTTTCTTAATTTTATTTATGGTCATTATTATGTTAATTACGGGACAGAAAAAGGATAAAGGAGGTCGCGTACGATGAAAAAACTATCTGCTTCAGCAAGAGTATATTTAGCGATTGTTTTTATCGTTTTGTATGCACCTATCTTCTATTTAATTTTCTATTCGTTCAATAGTGGTGGAACGATGAATAGTTTTGAGTCCTTTACGTTAGAACATTATAAAGCTGTTTTTGAGGATTCACGTCTACTCGTCATTCTAATTAATACAGTCATCGTGGCATTACTCTCTGCATTGATTTCTACAATCATTGGAACACTAGGAGCTATTGGTATTGTTACTGTTAAAGATTCCAAAATGCGCAATACACTACTTTCTTTAAACAATGTGTTAATTGTTAGCCCGGATGTCATTATTGGTGCAAGCTTTTTAATTTTATTCACAATGATTGGTATTAAATTAGGCTTTGCTTCTGTCTTATTAGCACATGTAGCGTTCAGTGTTCCAATCGTTGTACTGATGGTTTTACCGAAACTATTAGAAATGAATAAATCATTAATCGACGCTGCATTAGATTTAGGAGCAACGAAAAAAGATGTTATGATGCGTGTTATTTTACCGTATATTAAACCTGGTATTTTTGCAGGGTTCTTCCTTGCCTTAACGTATTCTCTAGATGACTTTGCGGTAACATTTTTCGTAACAGGTAACGGTTTCAGTACATTATCTGTTGAAATTTATTCGATGGCACGTGCCGGTATTTCCTTAACGGTTAATGCTATTTCTGGTTTAGTATTCTTTGTAACGGTTATAGTCGTAGTTGGCTATTACTTCATCACAAGCCGCGCTAATAAAAGAACGGGGGGAACTCAATGAAGCAATTAATTCAAGCAACAATCGCAATACTTGTCGTTTCCGCCCTTTTATTCTATGCTGCAGACGCCCTAAGTGCGGGCGGTGGGAAAAGTGGTAAAGATACGTTAACAATCTTTAACTGGGGAGAATATATTGACCCTGATTTGCTGAAACAATTTGAAAAAGAAACAGGCATTCATGTTATCTATGAGACGTTTGATTCAAATGAAGCAATGATGACAAAAATTCAACAAGGTGGTACAGCTTACGATATTGCAGTACCTTCTGAATATATGATTGAAAAAATGAAGGAAGAAAACTTACTTGTTCCTTTAGATAAAACGAAAATCCCTAATTTTAAAAATATCGATCCGTATTTTTTAGATTTACCATTTGATGACGACAATAAATATTCTGTTCCATATTTCTGGGGAACAGTCGGTGTTGTCTATAATCCAAAGCTCGTTGGAAATCTTGACTTCTCTTCTTGGGAGGACTTATGGGATCCTTCATTAAAGCGTAAAGTCTTTTTAGTAGACGGTGCACGTGAAGTGATTGGTATGGGCTTAAACAGCCTTGGCTACTCGCTCAACTCTTTAAATAACGAGGAGCTACGTACGGCTACGGATAAACTAATCACATTAGCGCCAAATGTAAAAGCCATTATCGGGGATGAAATTACACCGCTGATGGTTAATAAAGAAGCGGCCGTGGCACTCACTTGGTCTGGTCAAGCAGCTGACATGTTGTCAGAAAATGAAGATTTAGACTTTGCTGTACCGAAGGAAGGCTCAAACTTATGGTTTGACAATATGGTCATCCCAAAAACGTCAAAAAATCTAGATGGTGCACATGCCTTCATTAATTTCATGCTAAAAGCTGAATCAGGTGCTAAAAACGCTGATTATGTAGGCTACTCTTCCCCTAATATTGCAGCGATGAAGTTAATGGATAAGGAAGTTGTATCTGATAAGCGATTCTATCCTTCTGAAGAACAACGTAAAACATTAGAAGTTTATAAAAACTTAGGCCCTGATTATTTGGGTAAATACAATGAGCTGTTTTTAGAATTTAAAATGAGTATTCGATAAGCTCAAAGCGCAAGAAATCAATTTTAGAAAAGTTGATTTCTTGCGTTTTTTTGATGTAATATTTTTTATTTTTCTATAAAAATATACTGATGCTTCTGAAGTGGTTGATTGGAGTGGAGACCGGGCGACTCCTTGGGGATCAGCATAGTGGAACGAAGCGAATGTTTTCTGTAGCGAAAGCAAAGCGGCAGCTACAACTGTTTTAACTGCGCGAAAGCGAAGCGTCAGCGGCAAATGTTTTAACTGTGCGAAAGCGAAGCGTCAGCAACAAAGCGCCCAGTCGGAACGGAAATCAACCACTCGCTTTGCAAGAAGGTCATTTGAATTGACACCTGATTCCTAGCCTCTTTTTTCGTTTAACTAATGGTAGATTTCTATGGGAAAACCGAGTGTGGGACTTGTTTTAATAATTAGAACCCCCATAAATAAGTCTCTTATTTCAGACTTATAGTCAATAGTAAACGTACAAGCCTTGTGGTAGACTGTAATATATTTGAATAAAGAAAGGGGTATTCGATGACCCAGCAGAAGTCTAATAAGGCGGCTTTATATATTTTAATGTTTAATATGTTTATCGCAATGGGGAGTATCGGAATTATTATTCCTGTCATGCCTGAGTATTTAAAACTATTTGGTGCTGCAGGACAAGTACTTGGCATGTTGATTGCAACGTTCGCCTTAGCACAATTTGTTTTTTCTCCAATTGCTGGGAATCTTTCCGATCAATACGGTCGTAAAAATCTCATTATTTTCGGTCTTATAGTTACAGGACTTGCACAAATTGGTTTCGGGCTATCTACAGATGTGTGGATGCTCTTCTTGGCACGCTTTTTAGGTGGCCTTGGATCTGCATTTGTAGCACCTCCTATAATGGCATTTGTGGCTGACGTCACAACGTACGAGGAACGCGGAAAAGGTATGGGGATGATAGGGGCAGCAATGTCCTTTGGTTTTATGATTGGACCAGGTATCGGTGGATTCCTCTCAAAAGTTAGTTTACATTTTCCATTTTATACTGCTGGATTTGCAGCTATCTTAGCAGCTATTTTATCGTTCTTTTTATTACCTGCTACAAAACCGAACACAGCGAAAAAGGCGCAGAAGCAGGATAATCTTGTAAAGCAGATGGCCCGTTCAGTCCAAATGCCTTATTTTGTCATGCTAATTATCATGCTTGTATTCTCTTTCGGAATTGCTAACTTCCAAACAACATTATCATTATTTGTTACAGAAAAGTTTAATTACACACCTACTGATATCGCCATTATATTAGTAATGGGCGGCGCTTTTGGTGTTGTTGTACAGATGTTTGTTATTACACCGCTGTTTAATCGCTTCGGCGAAATGAAAGTAGTGTTAGTCAATTTATTTATTGCAGCCGTTTCGATTTTCTTAATATTATTCGCATCTGGGTTTGCACTTATTTTAATTGTAGCGACAATCTTCTCTACAGCTACGACATTGATTCGCCCAGCTGTCAACACACTGATTTCAAAGCTTGCTGAAAATGAACAAGGCTATGCAGCTGGTCTGAATAATGCGTATATGAGTCTTGGTAATATGATTGGTCCAGCTTTAGCAGGTATGTTATTCGATTGGAATATGAACAGTCCTTATATTTTCGGGTCTATTATTTTAATGGCTTGCTTCTTCCTTGCCCTTATTTGGACAATGAAAAAAGCACCACACCTTATGCATCCTGATTCAAATTAGTCTGAAAAGTTATTGACTATTTTTAGTAGTGTGCTACATTATTAGGAGAAAAACTAACAATTAAATGTTTACCACTAGGGGAGTCTTTAAAAGGCTGAGACGTATATTGTCATATACGGACCCTTTGAACCTGATCTAGTTCACACTAGCGGAGGGAAGTGGCGACACTTGCTTTTTGCTATTTTAAATGCAAGGCCGCTTCCTAATGCTTTTAGGGAGCGGCTTTTTTTCTGGTTAATTAGCGATTCACTAAATACTAAATAGGAGTGGAAATTATGTCAATTCGAAAATTAACAATCATGGCCTTATTAGTAGCAATTGCCGTAGCATGTTCTACCTTCGTTTCAATACCAACAGGCATTGCGCGTGCCTACCCTGTACAGCATGCCATTAATGTAATTGGCGCGATCATTCTTGGACCAGTGCCTACCGTTATGATCGCCTTTATCACAGCCATTATTCGTATTTTCACAGGCACAGGCTCATTATTAGCTATACCCGGCAGTGTTATTGGTGCTTTATGTGCAGCTCTTGCCTATAAATACAGCGGCAAACAATGGCTCGCAGGTATCGGTGAAATGTTTGGAACAGGTATTATTGCCTCACTCATTGCCGTACCTTACGCACATTTATTAATGGGGACATCTGTAGCTGCTTTATTTTTTATGCCAGCCTTTTTAACTTCAAGTACTATTGGTGCTGTATTAGGCATTGTCGTTGCTAGCAATTTACGTAAAACTGTATTTGTAACTAACCTTAATACTCTTTTATAATTCATAAATCCTTTTTGAAGGGATGAGTGATTTATCGGAATGAATTTCTGTTTTATCGGAACAATTTCAGATTTTATCGGAATGTTGCATCGACTTATCGGAATATTTTGGAAAATAAAGTATATCTGACCGCACTAATAGTTTGCAGGAATTATATATTCCCTATTTTCACCACCCACTTTGTAAATGTCATCCAACTATTGATGATAGCCTTGAAATGACAAAAAACGATGGCTCATTGCTATAAAGCGTTGAACCATCGTTTTTAAATTGCTAATGTCGTTTTTTCATGCCCTTTAATAGCTGGGCAACATTTGTGTCCTCTGCCTGTATTGGTTTTTCCTCTACACGCTGATCTTTTTTCTTCGGTCTTGTTAGGAAACCCCAACCAAAGCGTCTAATGGTAATATCAATGAAGAATAGTAGCATCCCTGCTAATATAAGCCATGTTGCGATATTTTGGCGTTCCGCTCCTTTTTTAGTAAATTCACGGAATACTTCGCTCGGTTCTTTCAAAACAGAGCCGCCTGTTTGCTTTGTTAGTTCTTTGATTAGCTTATCGTTCACTGGACGTAATTCATATTCAACACTATAAGGTACACTTAAGCCAGCCTGGTAAATAGCTTGTTCTTCATCGGTAATGCGGAAGAAGATGAGTCCTGGTTCTGCTTGCACGACTGCTCGAACTTGTGATGCTGAAATTGCCTCAAGCTGTGTTTCAAGTTCTTCACCCGCTTCATTGACAGCAACAATATCTAAGAATGCCGCTTCATTTGTTGGGTCAGTAATAACAAAGGAGCCGTCTGATTCTAGACGTACATCGTAGGCAACATCGTTATAGCTTGGTAGCATTTTTGAAATAAGCGTTTGCCAAAATGTACCCCAATTTTGCCATCTTGCCCAGTCTCCCGTCCATTTTCCTGTCGAATCAGAAGTAAAGGCATATGTTTTGCCAAGGCCATATTGCCATTCTGCAAGTACAGGATCTTCCTTCTCACTTTCTGCGATAACAGTGGCCCCCTGCTTTGCTGTCGTACCTATATAAGCATTCATTTTAGGTACCCCATTTGTAAATAGCGTATTCCAGCCAGATGCATTAAATATAGATGGGTAAAATGGGTTATCTTCAATATATGTGCGTGAAATCATAGCAGTTTCACGAGATAAAATAGAGGGAATCGTCTGCTCATCAACAACATCGTAAAAACGCCCACTCCCCATCTCACTGAGTGCTTCAAGTAAGTTAGCATCTGCATCTTGACCAATTGCAACTGTTGATAGAGTCGTGCCATTTTCTTTTCCTTGTGTAATTAAGTCTTCATAGTTACCCGACTGTGACTGTCCATCTGTTAATAAAATAATATGCTTACGCTGCAGCTTTAAATCTGCTAGATTTTCATAAGCTTTAGCAAGTGAACCATATATTTCAGTACCTCCACCTGGCGTTACAGATAAAATCGTATCTACAGCTTCTTCCTTATTGCCAAGTGGCCCTGTCTCAATAATTTCCCAAGGTCGGTCATCAAAGGCAATAAACCCGAGCGTATCCTCATCTCGTAGCATTTCAATTGAACGGGCGGCAGCCTCCTTAGCAAGCTCTAACTTTGCTCCAGACATACTTCCAGAGCGGTCAAGTACGATTGCCAGCCCTAATGATGGTAATTGCTCCTTACCTTTAATCTCCATTTCAACAGGTAGTAAAGTTTCGATTGGTGTTTTAAAATAACCGCCTAAGCCAAAACTATTTTCGCCACCAACCATTGTAAAACCGACACCAAAATTTTTCACTGCTTGCTCAATGACAGTCATTTTTGCCTCGCCTACTAAATGGCCTGGCACATTATCAAAAATGATTGCATTGTATTGTAAATAACTAGAAAGCTCATTTGGTAGACTTTTAGCATCTACCACATCATAGGAAATGGATTGATTGCCAAGTGCTGCTGCGATTGGTGATGGTGTTTCATAGCCATTAACAATTAATAAATGTGGTTCACTTTGCACCATCGTGACGCTCGTTAATTTATTATTTTCTAAAATCGCATCTTGATCGACCTGCACGAGTGCTTCATATTTTACAAGCCCTTCAGCCGTTGCTGCATGTTTATACGTAAAAATATTTGAACCTTCTGCAAGCTCCACTTTCTCACGATGGATGAGCTGATCGTTTTCATATAATAATAGCTCACCTCGTTCTGCTACAGTTGCATTTATTTCAGTGACTAGCTGCTGCTGTTCACCTGCATAAGCAACTTGTGGTGTTACAAAGCTTTTCAGAGATACATCCTTAGCTACAGGTTTGTTAAATGATACTACATCAACACTACTATTTGCCCCTTTAAACTTTGAGGCAAATTCTAAGGCATCTCCTTTTGTTTCATTGCCATCCGTTAAGAGCACAAGTCGCGTTGCTTTTTTCGGATCTACAATACCTGAAGCGAGCTGTAGACTCTGTTCGATATTTGTTTGATCTGTTGCTTTTATAGTTGTAAACTTCGGTACTTCCTTTAAAGAGTTCGATAACATAGCTTCCGTTTGTAATGTCGATGAAAAAGAATAAATTCCGGCAAGTTGTTCATCTTTTTTCGACTGTAAACTTTCCGCTATAAAATTGACCATCTCATCATCTGTACCATTCATTGAAGCAGAACGGTCAACTAAGAATAATACTTGTTCTTCCTTTACGGGTAATAAAATATAGGGACCAGCTAGTGCAAAAACTAAGCAGCATATTGCTACTATACGGATTCCTAGAACGACGATATGACTTTTTTTAAGTCGCTGTCGCTCACGCCAATAGGTCCATCCAAAATACACGAGTAATGGCAGTAAAAGCAACAATGCTAATGGTATATCAATTCGTAAATCCACGACGTCGTTGCACCTCCCACTCTACAACAAGTAATACTAAGATAATAAGAATCAACCAAGGTACGAACGAAGTTTTCGATATTTCTTTCTTCCCATTGTCCTGAAGCTCTCCAAGCGTATAGCTTGTTCCTTTTTCAATCACACGCTCCTGTGCTTGAAGCTGTACAATAAAGCGCTTTTCTTCATCATTTGAGCGTGTTGTATAAATTCCTGGCTTCATTGGAGCTGTTAATAATCCACTCGTAACGGACGATAAAAACTCATCATCTTGCGAATATACACTCCAATCACCTTGCGCTAAAGCAACTGCTCGTTGCTCATTTGGTATAAAAATACCGAGTGAACCAATTGATTCTGAAAGCTGCTGTTCTGCACTCCATAAAAATAATGGGAATGAAGGATGTAGCGGCCAATCTGTATCAGCAATATCTGCTAATACAACAATATCTCCTTCTGGTGAACGCTGTATAAATGGTTGATCTCCAATCGATGCAATTGTTTTATAGCCATCGAATCCAGGATATATAGCACTGACATAAATGTCTTTTAGTTCACTAAATGCAAACAATGCATGACTTGTTGTACCGATTTCCCCAGTAGCTTCAACTTTCTCTACGTCATCCCGTCCAAATAATACAATTGGCTTGTCTATCTTTTCGAGAAGCGCCGTCTGATTTGTCACAATAGTGGCATCCTTATTGTCGGCTACTTGTGAAGATGGAACAATTTTTACGCTACTATTAATCGTTTGAAAACCTTTTTGAATAAGTTGATGCATACTTTGATCAACAACTACTTTTGAAGTCGCTGTTTGTAACAATACAGTTTGTGAATTATCAACCGTGTAATCGTCCTTAGCATCTATGTTGGCCGTCATAGTATCTTCTAACGGTAAGTCTTTAAAAGTTTTTGTTACAGCTTCCTTTGAAGGCAATGTGACACTTTCTGAAACTAACTCCTTACCTGTAACATTTTCTATCGAAAGAGTTACATGTTGTTCTTGGTCCGTATCATTTTGCAACTGCACAAGCGCCACTGCAGATTGTCCATCTGTAGTAGCAGCAAAACGTGTAATTGCGATATTTGTTAAATCCTTCCCAGCTCCTTTTACAATCCACTTCACAGTATCTTTTTCCATCGGCAATTGCTTTTTATCGAGCGAATCTGTAAAGACATAAATAGATGTTGGTGTATTACCGACAAAAGCCTGTGCCACATCGAGAGCCTTATTCATTTGAGCTGTTTCATAGGTTACGTGTAATTCTTGAATAGCTTGTTCAATATCTTTTGTATTTGTTTCTTGCTGTAATATAGCTTTTGGCGTATTACCTGTTGTAATGAGTGTCACGGGCCTTCCATCAAGCTCATTAACCAATGACAGCATTTCTTTTTTCTGTGTGTCAAATGTTGACTGCCCTTTCCCCGCTAACATTGTTGCAGACGTGTCTACAATGAAAATCGCCTGTGCACCAACAATCGTTGACTTTTTAACGTAAGGATTCATTAATGCCAGTACAAGTAAAAGAAGAGCTAGCAGTTGTAAATAAAGCAGTGCATTTTTTTGAAGATGTTTTAAGTATGGTGATACACGTGTTTCTTGCATAATTTCCGACCAAAAAAGTGTGGAGGAAACGGTTTGATCGGTATATTTTTTTCGAAAGAAATAATATAGAAGGACAATGACCGGGATGATGGCCGTCCAGCTAAAAATTATTTGACTAAAGCCCAATACGGCTCACCTCACCTAATCCAATGTGCTTTTAATAATTGTTGAAAGATTGCATGTTGTAATCCATCTTCTACTTTAAGCTGTAATTGTCGAACACCAAAACGCCGACAAATTGCCTCAAATTCCTCTTCATGTAATAAACGTCTTGCCAAATATGTGTCTAGAACTTTAGAAGACATCGTAACATTTACATCTCTGCCTGTTTCACGATCGAGTAAGCGCACATCACCTGTATATTCTGGTGATAGTTCTTCTTGCGTAACTATTTGCAAAATGCGCACATCCCCCGCAAAACGTGGTAGCCTTTTTAAAAGCTGCTCCCATTCCTCGATTGGCTCCAGTCCGTCCGTCACAATAAATAGTACTGTACTATCCTTAGGCAATGCTTTTAAAGCTCCCTGTGCGAAGCTATTTGTATAAGTTGCTTGCTCTATGTCTGTGACTACCTGTAAAAAAGCACGACGATACATGGCACCTTTACGACGAAATGGTGGCTTCACCTCATCCTGTACAAAAGAAAATGATAAGCGATCATCGCGACCGAGCACCATTAGACCAAGTGAGGCGACAATTTGTCGGGCAAACGTCCATTTTTCTTGTTCGCCCATAGATTTAGTTGTATCTAGTAAAATGTGAACGCGCATCTCTTGTTCATCTAAAAAACGTTTAATAAAGTATTTATCCGTTCTCGCAAAGACATTCCAATCAACCTGACGCACATCATCTCCTAAATGATATTCACGAAAATCGGAAAAATCGAGTGATGCCCCGAAGCGTTGCGAACGGTGCGAGCCCTTGTGTTGCCCACGTAATTTGGAGGCCGTCGCTACTTGGAAGCGACTGATTTTCGCTAGCCAATCCTCGGGCAATAATATTTTTTTTGTCACCTATTAACACCCTGCTGTACTTTTTCTAAAATGACATCAATCACATCGTCTGCTGTTTTGCCTGAAGCCTCCCCTTCATAATTCAACAGCATACGATGGCGTAACACTGGCTTCGCCACAGATTTAATATCTGCTACAGAAACGTGGAAACGTCCATTCATAAGCGCCCTTGCCTTCGCTAATTTGATTAAACTTTGTAAACCTCGAGGGCCGCTACCATACATCGCATATTGCTTAACCTCATCAATGGCATCTACTCTCTCAGGATGTGTGGCCACAACAAGGTCCGTCGCAAATTCGAGCATTTCATCGGCAACGAGTACTTCCTTGACCATTTGCTGCGCTTCAATAAGTGCTTCTGTATCCATGATCTTTTGTAAACCAATTTCCGTAGCGCCTGTTGTACGCTTCATAATTTCCATTAGCTCACTTTTCTCAGGATACGGCACAAGAATTTTACATAGGAAACGGTCCATTTGTGCCTCTGGTAAAGGGTACGTTCCCTCCATCTCAATTGGGTTTTGTGTTGCTAACACGAAGAATGGTCGTGCCATTTTCTTCGTATCTCCTAAAATTGTTACCGTTTTTTCTCCCATTGCTTCAAGCAATGCACTTTGTGTTTTTGGTGTTGCTCGGTTAATCTCATCCGCTAATACCATTTGGCTAAAAATCGGACCTTGTTGGAACGTAAACTGCTGCTTGCCATCAGATGTGCGTTCAATCATACTTGTTCCTGTAATATCCGCTGGCATTAAGTCAGGTGTAAATTGAATTCGCGAAAATGATAAATCTAACACTTCAGAAATTGTACGGATTAACATCGTTTTCCCTAAACCCGGTAGGCCCTCTAATAATGCATGCCCATCAGCAAGCACTGCGTATAATGTATAATCAATTGCTTCCTCTTGCCCGACGATAAAGCGATGAATTTCTTCCTTTACTTGTAGTAATTGCTTACTCATTTCAACATATTGTTGCTCTGTAAATGCCATTTCTTTTCCTCCTACTGAGACTCAATTGACGTGAAATAAGATTGCACGACTTTTTGTAAATCCTTCGGTAATTGTAAACGCTCTGAGCTTTCTAAATAGCTATCTTTATAGGAACCTATAACTTCCTCATATGGACGGATAGAACCTTTAGTAATGGGACCATTTCCTTGTTGCTCTGAAACATGTGATCCTTCACCTAATGCCCCACTATCAACCGAAGTCTGACTAGAGCCACCAATTCGTTTCGGTGTCGTTAATAAATCGCGGCCACCCTGTCCTGTGCCTACACCGCTACCACCTGCTGGACCAGAACCACTGCCTTTGCCCTGTCCTTGTCCTTGCCCATTTCCTTGTCCTTGCCCATTTCCTTGTTGATTGCTTTGACTCGATCCTTGTCCCTGACCTTGACCACTAGCCTGTTGAGAACCGTTTTGTGAATTCCCCTGTTGCCCTGTTTGACCTTGCTGATTACTTGGCTGGGAATTCGCTGAAGACTGTTGATTTTGATTTGAATTAGCATTGTTTTGCTGATTGTTATTGGCACTATTGGCACTCGCAATAGCATTTTGTAAGGAATTACTTGCAGGTTTCCCAAGCTTGCTCATAGCTGTCTGAGTAGCATTGGCATTTTGCGTCAGCTCCTGCTGCATTTGGGCAAGCTCTTTCAATTCCTCCACTTCTTCCTTCGATAAACCTTGCTCGTCAGAAGCGCCATCCTTACTAGCCGTTTGCTTATCTTTTAATTGTTGTTCCTTTAAAGCAAGCTCCTTTTGCTTTTTCACGACTTCACGTAATGCTTCTTCAGCTGTCTCTGCCTCTTTTAACGTATTTTGCAATTCTTTTAATTGCTCTTTCACTTCTTTTGTTTCTGCTGTTTTCTCTAATTTAGCAACTTCCTTCTTAACATCCTCAATGACAGCTTTTTCTTTTTCCACTTCAATTGCTTCAATTTGTGTAGCTGCTGGGAACATATAAAGAATTGCTAGTACGACAGCGGTTCCAAACAACCCAATCAACGCTTTTGGATGGAACAAGTTTTTCTTTCGAGCCTTAAAGTCTGCAAACGCCTTTTCAACATTTTTTACTGCTTTCTTTAGTAAAGATTGAACGAGTGGGTCCTGATTATCCTCGAACGATAAGGCTGTCACTAGCTCATTGTGAGAAAAATAATCATCCAGTGTATGCAATGCTGCCTTTTCCTTTACACGCTTCCACCACATAAATAGCACAGTTGCTAGTATGACAACGATGAAGGTAGTAAGAGCTGTTTGGCGATAATACGGCCACACAAAGAGTCTTGAAACGAGGAAGAGGGAAGCACTCGAAAGCAATGCCAAGAACAAGCCGTACTGTGCAATTGGAATGCTTCTTTCCACCGTTAAACTCGTTTTAGCACGTTGAATATATTTTCTTAATTGCTTACGATGCTCCATAAGATTTCCTCCTTATCGGTTGCTTTTCATATTGGCACGTAATTTTTTAATCGCAATGGTTAAACAAAATACAATAATCAATGAATAGGCTATTAAATAACTAATCCATACAGGTAATTCTACTCCCGAAACTTGTGCTAATGCATCGCCCATAGACGACGAAGTAAGTGTAAGCATTAATGCACCTGGGTTAATAGAAGCCCAAAAATAAGCCATATAAGAAGTCGTCGTACCTACGGCATTATTCCCCATTTGATGGAAGGCCACTGTTAAAAAGAAGAAAAACGCTGTAATGCCACCTAAAAAGATGATCGAACCATACGTAGAAATCATTGCAACAATTGTTCGCTTTGTAATCGTTGAAAACATAACACCAATACTACCAATTGCTACGACTGTTAATAAATAAAATAAAAATATCGAGATTAATTGAGACGGCGATACGCCACCAAATAAAAATACTAAACTATATAATGGTAATCCTGCGATTAGCATTAATACTAAAAATGCTACCGAGGATAATAATTTTCCAACGATAATTTGAGTAGAGCTTTGTGTCGTTGTTAGTAAAATATTTAATGTTTGCTTTTCCCTTTCGCTACTAATGGCACCAGCCGTTAAACTTGGTGTAATGAAAAGAACAAGAGCCATTTGTAATATTGTTAAAACTACAAACATCATAAAGCTTGTTTCTGGTTTGAAGAAACCTTTGCCTGTAAAACCAGTTGTTATAAGCAAAAATCCTGCGATAAAAATACAAAGAACCGCTAAATAAAACATTAAACCTGAAAAGCTTTTAAAAGAACGGAAGCGCAACTTCAATTCTTTTACGAATACCGGATTATAAAATCGTTCCATCATTGATTGTCCGCTCCCTTCGTAATAGCCATAAAGACATCCTCTAAATCTTTTTCCTCTTCACTTAACGCATAAATAGGTAAATTCGCAAGTATAGCTTTTTTCAATAGTGCTACCTGATCAGCATCTGTTCCACGGTAGTTAAAGGCTATCTCTAAGCGATTCTCTATTACATCTATAGAAGAGATAAGTGGATCCTCCTCCAAAAAAGTACGTACCTCGTTTAAACAGTCTGTTACTTTAACTACGATACGCTTCTCCCCCTGTAGCTGCGCTTGAATGGAGGCTACATTGCCATGCGCGATAAGCTTACCATTATCGATCACACCAATTTCATCACACATTTCTGCAAGCTCAGGCAAAATATGTGAGGAGATTAAAATCGTCTTTCCCATAGATTTTAAATTCCGTAAAATATCACGCATTTCTACTCGTGCACGTGGATCCAAACCTGATGCAGGTTCATCTAAAATTAATACTTTAGGATCGTGGATAAGAGCACGTGCTAAACATAGACGCTGCTTCATCCCCCGTGATAGTAAATCCACATAGTCATACCGTTTATTTGTTAAATTTACCAGCTCTAGCAGCTGTGGAATAAGTACTTTTCGTTCCGTCGCTCCAATGCCGTAGCTGGCACCGTAAAAGTCTAAGTATTCGTCTACTTTTAGTTGATCATAGACGCCAAAGAAATCTGGCATATAACCAATTAGTTTTCGTACTTCCTTTGGTTCCTTAATAACGCTCTTTCCGTCAATAACGGCATCACCTGAAGTTGGAGACAGCAACGTTGCTAAAATCGAAAATGTAGTCGATTTACCTGCCCCATTGGCACCTACAAAACCAAAGACAACCCCTTCCTTCAAAGATAGATTCAAATGATCTAGTGCCGTAAAGGAGCCATATCTTTTCGTCAAATCACGAATTTCAATCATTATTTCGCCACTCCCTTCAGCTCTACATCTGGTAATTTCGTTTGCTCACCCGTTTGATCCGGTCCGAACTTAACCTCAATCAACAATTCATCATTATTATTGAAGTATTTTTTTATGTTATCTGTATACACCTGTTTCGTATCTACCAACGGCTCATAAGTTTTCGTCTCGTTATTCCAAATCGATAGCTGCATACGATTACTATCCTTATTCGAAATCGTTAATTCGTTTAATGTTTGAACTGAATTCATAAAATGATCTGGCATCGCGATGGATACTTCATACGAACCATTAGACAAATACCAACTATTTAACTGCTCATCAATTTTGTCATAACTCGAATTAGGAGATAGTGGGTTTACTGAGTACGTAAAGTTATTACGCTTCATCGTAAATGGTCCCGATAGCTCTATTTTGCCATCAAATGGCTGAACCAAATAAGTAAGCGGAGACATATCGGCACCTGTTTCCAATTCAACCCCAGCTATAGCTTGATCGGCCCATGCTGTAATGACAGGCTTTTTCTCTTTTTCTACAAGTGGTAATGCCATAGTTTTCATTGACTCAATACGTGCAGGATTCACTTCTTCCTTCTTCGTTGGATAATTACTGTAATTGTAATTTGTAAAATCAGATGGTTTTTGAAGAACTGTTGCTTTTAGCTCCTTATCGACTTTAAGAGTACCGTTCGCTGCAATGTCGCCAAGTTTAATTTCTTTAATGCCGGAGATTAACGTAACGTCCTTTAAGGCAAACGGGAAATTATTCTTAATAGTCCCAGTCAGCTTTTCATTTTTTAACGTAATATCGATATCCATTTTGCCAATATTTTGTGCCGCTGTTTTACCTGCAAACGACTGAATAGACCAATAGCTTAAATCACGTAGTGTCAGCGTTGAACCATTGGCATTTTCCTTAATATAGGATATTTCATGTAAATCCTCTATTGTCCCTGCAAAATTATTAGAATTTCGCAGCGCGAACGCACTTGTATTCTTATCTGTATTCACAACAAAATCACCACTACGATTTGTTAAAATGGACTCTACGTAATAACCATTTAAACTACTATCTTCATTTACTTTATAAAATGCAGATTGTTGAATTTGCGGTTGCCCAATTCGATCTTTTGCACCAAAAATAAATAAAGCAATAGATAACACAATGGATATCGCGGGAATGATCCACCATGCATGCTCACGTTTGTCTATTTTCTTTAAAATGAAATATAAAATAGGTCCGATAATTAAAATATATAAAATGATAACAATGAGCATATAGCTAACAGATACTTCAAACGAAGGGAATAATTCATTTATATTACTCAGTTCATTTGAAATTTGCTCCAGCGACGACTGTCCATGAACCATTTGTTGTGACATCTTTTGAATATTTATCAATTTCGCCACTAATGATGGGTAACCATCCATAGACGCAAGTGGTTGGTCCCCTAAAGAAAACGTCGTTTGAATAATTTCTCCACTGCCCACTTTTTTCTTAGACGCTAAAATCTTATTGTTTTCTGCTAAAACAGGAATACTTCCTTGATTTCCAGTGGCTTCATAAATTGAAATAGACTGTGTAAAAGCCCCTCCGCCTGATAATTTCGATAGGCTCTCTGCAGAAACGGATGTCATTTTTTGTGATAAAGTTAGTGGTAAATAATCCTTAAAAATAGCTGCTGTTGCATTTACTTGATCACCAGCCCCTATTAATAATGTTCCACCATTCTGTACCCATTTTAGTAAAGACTCTTGTTGCTTTTGGGATAAATCAGCACTAGCAATTTCATCGATGACGATAACATTCGCCATTGCAAACCCTTCTGTATCCTCTGGTAATGTGTAATCCTTCATTTGCTTTAAATTGAACACTTCAACATTATTTTGAGGAGCTAATTGAGAAAGGCGCAAAAATGCTGATAAACGATCACTATTATCCGTTAATGTATAAATAAAAACGGCTGAAGGATCTAAAAGATTACTTTGTAGCTGCTTTGTTCCTTTATAAGCAACCTTTTTTCCCTTTTCTATGCCCCCTTCAAAAAATGCAAACACATCTGAATTCGAGTAATTATAGTTATCAATACCATCTAGATAAATATCAAATGTTTTTTCTTCTCCTGCCGCTATATCTATCGGAAGTACTTTTGCTGTTGCAGCTTGATAGTTGCCCGAAGCATTGATGACCATATCTCCAGAAAAATCTGCACCAATATTTTTTACTGTTACTTGAAGCGGCACAACTGATTGGTATTTAGCCTTACCCGCAATCCCTACTTTAGCCTGTACCTCTAACGTAGCAGTTGCAGTAGCACTTGCCTGCTCCACAGGAAGAATAAGACTAATAACAAACATGAATAGTAGTATGAGTACCGCTATATTTGTTTTCTTCAAAAACTCAACCCCTTTTTATGTAAATTGTTGGCTACATAATTATACGTTTTTAATTACACTTTGTTCCATTTCTTATGACATCTTCATCAATATTCATAAACTCTTAAGAATTAGTTAATTACGAAAGTTAGGGATGACATTTGTTAAACTATGCCAAGGCGAAATTGATATAAGTTGATTGGAGTGGAGACTGGGCGACTCCTTGGGGATCAGCTAGGGGAACGAAGGCTAAGAGCATCACATCCTGTGATAACGCCTTCGTGACCAACATCCTGTTGGCCCGAGACCCTGCAGCGAAGCGAAGCGGCTCATCGGACGCCCCCAGGAAGCTCTGCTCTGCGCGAAAGCGAAGCGTCAGCGGCAAAGCGCCCAGTCGGAACGGAAATCAACCCCATGATGGTGAGATTAAGAATTGTATAAAAAAGGCGGTCTCAAGTGAATCACTTGAGACCGCCTTGCTACTATTTTAATTTCGTATAATCAAACAAACATCGCGCATGGTCTTGCACTACCTCTACAAATGCCTCTACTTGTCGTAACTCAAATGAAGATTCATAGCCAATTAACCATGTATCACGCGTTATACCAAATTCTTTTTCATTATTAGTTAATGCTATTTTATTAATACCATCATTGTCATTTAACGTTATTGAAGGTAAGATAGCGTAACCGATACCATTCAATGCCATTTGCTTACAAATTTCAATTTGATCAACTAAAATTTGTTTTCTTGGATTTGAAGCGAAATGCTGACGCCACCATTGTTGAATTTCCTGATAGTAATTGGAATCACTTTTAAATTGAATAAAAGGTCGATCTGTCGTCAGCACATCTTCTATCGTTTTTAACTCTTTATCCACTAAATAAAGGGTGTCACGGAAAAGGTGAATCTTTTCCCCTTTCCAATCAACCTGCCCACGCACAATCCCTACATGAGCCTCACCCTCATAAAGTGCTTTTACAATTTCAGAGCTCCAGCCGGTCATAAGAGAAATTTTTGCATCAGGATATTTCGATACAAAATCCTTTAATATTATCGGAAGCCAGTTTTGTCCGACTATCGAGGCACAGGCAATTTTCAATGTCCCGTTTACTTTCGTCGTTAATGACTGGATTGTTTCATAAATCTCTTCTTTTTTGCTGAGCATTTCTGTTGCATAGGCAATAATAAGCTCTCCAGCAGGTGTCGCCGTAAGTCCTTTTTGCGAACGAATAAATAATTGCGTGCCCCAGTCTTTTTCAATAGTTTGAAGCCTTTGAGAAAGTGCTGGTTGCGATAAAAATAAACGTTCTGCTGCTTTACGCATATTACGTTCCTCTGCTAGTACTTTTAAAATTTCAGCCTCCGTTGCCATCAATCAGTAAACCTCCGTTACAAGCAAAGAGGGCCTCATGATTTTCATCTGAGTCCCCTCTTAAACTACTACTCTTTTTGATAAATATATTTTTTCAATTGCTTTAGAATAACTCGTCTCGTTAAAATCCCTGCAAATGTTCCATCTTCGTCCACAACACATAAAAAGGCGTGGTTAATTACTAAGTCTAGAGCCCGCTGAAAAGTATCCGTCAATTTCAATACAGCGATATCTTTATCCATTATCGTATCCACTTTAATATCGGGTAGCTTTTCATATTCAATATGTTCTAGTCCAAGAATAGATTCAGTAATCATTTTCATACTTAGTAAACCTTGAAGTCGATATTTCAAATCTAAAACAGGTATCGAAGAATACCCTGTACGTGTCAGTACTAGGAGTGCATGTTCCGCACTATTTCCACTTTGTACATGCGCAACCTTTTCAGATGAAATAATAAAATCACTAATTGGCATTGCTAATAAGTCTTTGCTGTTAGTTGAAATCATGAACTTCTTCTCCTTTTCTGTCCCCGCTTTGCAGAACAGGATGCTTCCCTTTTATCATATCATAACTTTTCCTTATATGACCACGACAAGGCTGAGAAGAGTTTTTTATTAGCAACGAATTATTTTAGCAATTTGAAACAAAACTAAGTATCGAAAATGCATATATAAAGAAGGTTTCACCTGATAGAAATGGAAATATCTTCATTCAGTTATATTTAAAAATATGAACTGAATGAAGACAAAAATCTTTTTAATAACCGTACTTACTCCAATAATAAAAAATCATTATCCCTAAAAAGAGTAAAAAAATGATATATACCCAGACAATCGGGTTGAGCATCGTCGAATAATCTTCAACGGTTTCTGAAATCGGCGTATCTTTTTCCGATTTCCGCTGAGACGTCATTTTGGCAATCTTCAGCGTTGACACAAGCGAAATAGCAGAAATAATCGTAATGGCAATAAGAGCCGGTATTAACCACATACCCATTGGCAAAACTCCTTTCTTTGCCCTTAGTATGCGTCAACCCAGCTCTCCATTATGCAAAAATATTTATTTTAGAATGGATACTGATTGAGCCATTGCCCACCATCAAGTGTCACACATTCCCCATTCATATATCTTGCTTTATCAGACATCATAAATGTTGCTAAATCAGCAATTTCTTCAGGCGTACCTGTACGACCTAACGGAACAGAGTCCAATGTACGAGCCGCTGCAGCCTCTGACTCCCAAAGCTTATCTGCACCACCTGTACGCTCAATAGGACCTGGAGCAATTGCATTTACTCGAATGCCATATTGTTTTCCCCATTCAACAGCTAACGTTCGAGTCAATGACAATACACCTGCTTTCGCTGCTGCCGAATGAATAACACCAGCACCTGCATTCCATGCGTAAGTTGCAACCATATTAAGAATAGATCCTTTAATATTATGTTGGATCCAGTACTTACCGACCGTAGAAGAACAAAAGAATGTCCCATTTAAAACGATATCAACAACAGCCTTCCAACCATTAGGAGATAAATCCTCTGCACGCACAATAAAATTACCAGCTGCATTATTCACAAGCCCATCAACTTGTCCAAACTTTTCAACAGCAAATGCTAGCATCGCCTCCGCATGCTCAGGCACGCGAACATCCATTGGAAATGTTTCAATCGTTTTTCCCGCCTCTAAAATAAAAGCTTTCGCCTCTGCCAGCCGCTCCTCATTACGACCTGTAATGACAACATTTGCCCCTTCAGCAACGAATTGCTTCGCCATATAAAGCCCCATTCCACTTGATCCACCCGTAATAATAATTGTTTTCCCCCGCAACATACAATTTCCCCCTTCGTAAAAATGAATGATGATTCACTTAAATATTACTATATTCTCTCGCATATGTCATATTAATTCTACAAATCTATAGAGAGGATGCAAAATTGAAAGGTTCTTCTAGCTGGAATTCTTATATCGCGAGGTATTCGCAGGTATTTTATTGTTGCGCGCGGGTATTTCACTTCTGCGCGCGGGCTTCGCTTCTCTTCCGCGGGTATTTCACCGCCTCGCGCGGGTATTCACTTCTCTTCTACGGGTATTTCACCACTACGCGCGGGTATTCGCTTCTCTTCCGCGGGTATTTCACCGCCTCGCGCGGGTATTCACTTCTCTTCTACGGGTATTTCACCACTACGCGCGGGTATTCGCTTCTCTTCCGCGGGTATTTCACCGCCTCGCGCGGGTATTCACTCC
>NZ_JBHURE010000001.1:357655-450799 GCF_042674095.1 Lysinibacillus sp. NPDC056959
CGGGTATTCACTTCTCTTCTACGGGTATTTCACCACTACGCGCGGGTATTCGCTTCTCTTCCGCGGGTATTTCACCGCCTCGCGCGGGTATTCACTCCTCTTCCGCGGGTATTTCACCGGCACGCGGGCTTCTCTCCTCTTCCGCGGGTATTTCACCAACGCGCGCGGGCTTCTCTCCTCTTCCGCGGGTATTTCACCACTACGCGCGGGCTTCGCTTCTCTTCCGCGGATATTTCACCGCCTCGCGCGGGTATTTGCTCCTCTTCCGCGGGTATTTCACCACCTCGCGCGGGCTTTGCTTCTCTTCCGCGGATATTTCACTGACCCGCACGAGTATTACACCCATTAATCTTGATTACTCGCTCTAGTAGCTTCCTTTGAAATATTCACTTTCCAGAAAACTATAGTAGTGCTATCTTTGACACCATTTTTTTGGATATTCTTTAACATTGACCAAATGCTTTCCTTATCGTTTGCGTTACAGAAGGAATTGTAAATGTTAATTGGGTTAGCGTATGGTTCATGAGGACATTCAAGTAAGCCATCTGTAGTTAGAAAAAGACGATTTTCTCCTTTTCTTAATTCTTTAATTCCTACACTATAACAAGGGACGTCCTGTTCAAACGTGTTGACTTGTCCTATCCATTCGTAAAATTGCCTTTGATTTAATTGAAACTGACCTAATGCAGCCAATTCTTGGTGAAGTAAAAAAAGAACGCAGTCTCCAATCGAAAACCACCATACATATTTATCCTTTCTTACGACAATTAAACACGCAGTTTCTCCAGTAATATTGCGGCAAATAGATAAGAATTGTTCCGCTTGAAATATAGTTAAAATTTTCTCTTCGATCCTTTTGAAGGTTTGATGATTTGTCGGTAAAGATAATAAATGTGTAAGTTTATTTTTATGAGCAAGAAATTGTTCGATAATTATTTGAGCACTCTCAGATGTATTATGAGCATCTAGTAAAATGGAAAACTCCCAATCTTGCTTTTCATCTAGCCATACTAAGCAACCGTCTTCGTTTTTATATTGTCCTGCGTCGGAGTTACCACCATATCGTCCAACAATAACATGTTTAATTTGATAAAGATTCGGGTGATCTATGAAGTTGTCTTGGCTACCTATCCAACTAAAATCTTCTATAGATTCACTCATATGCATTATTCTCAAGATATGTTTTTATTCGAGTACAAAGCTTAACAACTTCTATATTGTCGCCCATAGGGGCATTTTCCCAATCATACACATCATTTGGTCCCCAATACTGTTTAGGCGTATTCGGATATCGAGGAACTAAATGCATATGCAAATGTGGCACTGAGTTTCCAGAAACCAATGAATAGATATGCTCTGCATTCTCACACTCCATTATTGCCTTACTAACTCTAGCCATAATAACACCAAATGCTTTTGCCTCTTCTATAGTCATATCTCCAAGAGTAGGAACATGTCTTTTTAAATCAATCATGATATGACCTAAATAATTTGGTGCTCCACTTCTGTCTATATGCCCAACATAAACATATTCGTCTTCATAAATCCTTAACTCTGAAGCTTGAATGTTGCCAGCATGTTTATTGCAAATAAAACATTCCTCCATTAATCCTCACTCCTTCGTCGAAATTTTCAAAATTATAACACATTTATTAATAAGTTGGGATATTTTTCCGAACTAATAAAAAATAGAGTTGCAAATTACATATGAATTTGTAACTCTATTTTAGACAGTCTCTTTTCGAATTCCTAAAACTCATAATGGTAAGCAATTTTATAAAGCTCCATTAACTCTTCCTGTGTCGGAACTTTAGGATTATTTTCGGGGCTACCGCTGGCAATTGCATCAGCTGCCATTTTTGGAATAGCATCGTAAAACGCTTGCTCATCAATTCCCCATTGTTTCAAATTCCCTATATCCATCTTCTTGCACATTTCCTTAATTGAAACAATAGCTAAATCGGCAAGCTCTTCTTGAGATAACAGTTCATTATCTTTATTGAAAAACTTACCTAGATCTGCTAGTCGATCGACACAAGCATCCTTTGAAAATTCTAATACTGCTGGCAGAAGCATGGCATTTGAAATACCATGTGGTACATGAAATAGCGCTCCTATTGGACGAGACATGCCGTGCACTAAAGCGACAGAAGCATTTGAGAATGAAAGACCTGCTTGCATTGAGCCTAGTGACATCGCTTCCCGCGCATCAATATCGTTACCTTGCTCATAAACTTTTAAAATATTATTAACGATTAGCTCCATAGCTGATAATGCAAGGGCATTCGAGTACGGATGTGCTAATCGAGATAAATAACTTTCAATGGCATGACTTAATGCATCGATACCAGTTGCCGCAGTAATGGATGGTGGAGATGTAACCGTTAAAATCGGGTCAACAATAGCTATGTTTGGCATAAATGCGGGCTGCTTAATCATCATTTTCACTTCATTTTTCGTATTAGTAATGACGGTTGCATCTGTTGCTTCTGAGCCTGTTCCCGCTGTTGTCGGAATTGCGATATGTGGAATCGATGCTTGCTCTGCAATTTTTGCCATTTTCATATAATCGCCAATGTATCCACCATTTGTTGCGATTACTGCGATAGCTTTTCCTGTATCGATACAGCTCCCGCCACCGACGGAAATAATAAGATCACAACCCTCAGACTGTAAAATATGAAGCCCCTCCGCTACATACGTATCCACTGGTTCCGTTGTTACGCCTAAATATGAAAGCGTTTCCATTCCATTGTCTCTTAAGAATGTGCTACATTGATTTACAAAGCCTAAGCGATCCATGATCGGATCACTAATGATAAGTGCTTTAGTCCCTAATTTTTTTGCATATACGCCCACTTCTTCAAAAGAATCTCGTCCATAAACGATTGTTCCTGGTGAATGAACTGTATAGATTGTTTTTGTTTGAATCATATTTCACCCTCCTAAGCTATTGTGCTGTATAACCGCCATCCAAAAGTATTGCTTGACCTGTTATACCCTTTGCCATATCACTAGCTAAATAAAGCGCAAGTCCTGTAACTTCCGATACATCTAGTAAACGTTTTTGAGGAACGAGTGGATATAGCACCTGCTCAAGCACTTCTTCTACTTGAATTCCCCTTGTCTTTGCCAAATCCCTAAACTGATTACGCACTAATTCTGTATCGACATATCCTGGACAAATGGCATTCACGGTTATCCCCTCAGTTGCAACCTCTAGTGCAGCCACTTTCGTTAAACCGACAAGCCCATGTTTTGCGGCATTGTATCCAGCTTTACCTGCAAACCCAATAACGCCATTAATAGATGCCATGTTAATAATGCGTCCAAACTTATTTTTCTTCATATGTGGTAAAACATATTTCATTGCTATAAAAGGCCCAACAAGCATCACCTTTTGCATGGATTCGAAGATTTCAGTCGCGAAATCCTCTATAAGAGAAACATGCTGAAACCCTGCGTTGTTGATTAAAACATCTATTGTCTGAAACTTTTTAACAGTAAAGTCAATCGCATCACATATAGCTTGTTCATTTGTAACATCGCATGTGTATGCAGTTAATTGCGGATTATGCTTAACTGCCTCTGCTAAAAGCTGTTCATTTATATCTGTTATCACTACATTCGCTCCCTGCTCAGCAAACGCTAATGCCATGGATAACCCGATACCACGAGCTGCTCCAGTAATAAAAACTGTTTTTCCTTTCACCTCAAAGTCCTCCTACATTCCTAGTGAGAATAATATGATTGCGATTATCGTACCTATAATTGGTATAATGACGGTTAAGGCACCAAATGGCATATAAGCATCTTTATGCTTTTCATTGCATACAGAATTGATCGTCGTTACTACATAACCGCCATGCGGCAATGAATCGAGAGACCCCGACGCAATAGCAATTGTACGGTGTAATGCTTCGGTATCAACTCCCATGTCAATATAGTGAGGCGCAAGTAAAGGCATTGCAATTGTTTGACCGCCAGAAGCTGAGCCTGTTAAACCAGCTATTACAGCAATGGCTAATGCACCGCCAATTAACGGGCTTCCAGGAATATTAGTCATAACGTCAACAGTTGCCACAAATGATGGTGTAGCTTTTACCACACCTCCGAAACCAACCACTGCTGCTGTATTAGCAATAGCTACAACAGCACCCATAGCACCAGCTCCTAGTGTGGCACCGACAGATTTTGAATATTTATAGCTCACTAAATAAGCAGTAATACATCCACTCGTTAATGCCACAATTAAAGCTGAAGTTCCAAGAGAATTATGGAACACAAAGGAAATACCTAAAACTACCAATAGTGGTACAACACTTAAACTTGGACTCGGAAGCTTACGAGATTCATCAACTACTGGGTCATTAGATCGTTCTATAAATACCTCTCCGCTTTTTACTGCACGTTTGATCATCCAATTTAGCCACAGTGACCCACCAATGGCCATAAAAATTGCAACAACTATACTTACTTCCCATCCAGCATATGGCGTTGTACCAAGGTATGGAATAGGAATCCAATTTTGAATTTCCGGTGAACCTGCTGAGGTCATCGTAAAGGTTACAGAACCTAAACCAAGTGCAGCAGGTATAAAGCGACGAGGAAAATTCGCTTGCTTGAATAAACTGATAGCCATTGGATAGACCGAGAAGGCTACGATAAACACTGAGACACCACCATATGTTAGTACAGCTGCAGCAAGTACTACTGCATAGGCTGCATATTTCACTCCAATTTTTTCTACAATCCATTTAGAAACACTATCGGCCGCCCCAGTATCCTCCATTACCTTTCCAAAAATAGCACCTGCCATGAACATTAAATACCATGAACCAACGAATCCCGTAAACCCGTCCATATAACTTGTTAAGAAGTTAGTCTGATTCTCATCAGCTGTTTGTGGAAAAAATGCTAGACCATTCGTTACTGCCGCTATCAACGCTGTCAACGGCGCTGAAATCAGTAAATTTACGCCTCTCATCGTTAAATACACGAGTAAAGCTAAACTACCAAAAAGCCCAACGTATTCTAACATCCCATCCTCCTCATATTCTTTTTGAAAAAAGAGCTGTAAAAGAACACAGCTCTTCTATCTTTATTAGTCGTTATTACTTGGGAATGCAAACGTAGATGCTGTCGATACTTGACCTGTCATCCAACGCTCTGATATTGTTTTTGTTTTTGTAAAGAAGCGTGCCTGATCAGGACCAAACATATGCCCTTCACCAAAACGAGAGCCTTTAAATCCTGCAAAGTTATGGTAACCAACTGGTATAGGAATTGGTACATTCACGCCAACCATCCCAACATCGATTTCTGTTGTAAATTTACGAGCTGCTAAACCGTCATTCGTAAAGATTGTTACTCCATTTCCAAGCTCATGCTTATTAATAAGTTGGATGGCTTCATCTAATGAATCAACACGTACAACATTTCGAGCTGGACCGAATATTTCTTGTTCGTAAATTTCCATGCCTGGTTTTACGTTATCTAGCAATGTTGGCCCTACAAAGAATCCTTTTGACTCTTTGACAATATCGAGCTCACGACCATCACAAATAACCGTCGCACCTTCAGACTCGCCTCGTTTAATAGCCGCAATAATCGCTTCCTTCGATTGCTGTGAAATGACAGGGCCAAAATCTGTCTCTGGATCTGTATATGAACCTACCTTCAAGTTAGAGATTTTCTCCTTTAAGATTTCAACAAGACGATCTGCTGTATCCTTGCCAACAGGCATAATCGTTGAAATGGCCATACAACGTTGAGAGGCTGCCCCATAAGCTGCTCCGATAAATGCATTTGCTACCTGATCAAGATCTGCATCAGGCATCACAACCATATTGTTTTTCCCTCCACCAAGAGCTGTAACACGTTTACCGTATTTCGAGCCTGTTTCATAAATATATTGGGCAACTGGTGTCGATCCTACAAATGAAATTGCTTGTACAATCGGGTTCTCTAATAGTTCATTCACTGCATCTTTATCCCCGTTTACTACCGTCCAAATACCATCTGGTAAACCAGCTTTTTTCCAAAGTTCGCTCACATATAAGGCAGTCATAGGAACACGCTCAGAAGCTTTTAAAATAACTGCATTGCCGACAGCAATTGCCATACTTGTTTGTGCTAAAGGCACCATGATTGGGAAGTTAAATGGCGAGATAGCCGCTACTACACCTAATGGATACTTTGCAGAGTAGGCATTAATCTGACCACCGACGTTGACAGAATACTCTCCCTTCATTAAATGAGGTGCACTAATAGCTAAGTCAACAGACTCCAAACCACGTGTAATTTCACCTTTCGCATCCTCAATTGTTTTACCGCTCTCTGTACAAATAACTTGTAGAAGTTCCTCCATATTTTCAGTAATAAGATTACGGAACTTTAATACAATCTCAGCACGTTTTGCTACTGACGTATCTCTCCATTGTGGAAACGCTGCCTGTGCTTTATCAATAGCCTCCCGCGTTTCTTCTACAGTTGCAAGTGGAACCTTTGCAATTACCTCACCCGTCGTTGGATTATATACTGAACCGAATCGTCCACTTTTCCCTTCTACAAGTTCTCCACCAATAAAGTGTGTTAAAGTTTTAACCTCTTGTGCTGTTGTCATATTTTTAGTCCTCCTTTAAGATTGTTCAATTTTACAGTTTTCTTTTAGACTTAAATAAGTGACAGACATATCATTTTCTCCATAGCCCTGCTGAGAAATATCGCTATAAAGATTCACTAATTTTTCCCCGATTCGAAGTGGTACCCCTGCTTCATCTGCCATATTTTTTGCAAGCTTCAAATCTTTTAGTAATAGATTTGTAGAAAAACCTGGCTGATAGTTGTCGTTTTTCATGTATTCCAAATAATTGCGTTCATAAATACGGCTTTGACCATAACTATTACTTAATACTTCATACAGCGTATCTGCATGGATCCCCATTTTTTCACCAAGCACGATTGTTTCAGCGACTGCTTCTGTATAGAATCCAATCATTAAATTATTGAGTAATTTTATATGTGTACCTACACTTGGAGACGTACCAAGATGATAAATATTTTTCCCTATTATTCGGAAAATTTCAGACCCAGTTTGATAATCCTCCTCTTTACCACCAACCATTATCGTAAGTGTTGCATTAATAGCACCTATAACGCCTCCACTAACAGGTGCCCCAAGATAACTTAATCCCAATAATTGTGCTTCCTTATGTAAGGAATCATTTAATTCGGGATTCACCGTACTAAAGTCTATTAATAAACATCCTTTCTTAGCATGGTGCAATATACCCTGTTCAGATCTATATACTTGTTCTACTACTTGTGGTGTCGGCAAGCTAGTCATGATAATATCACTTTGCTCAGCAACTTCCTTTGCTGTTGCAAGTCCAACTCCACCTTCTTTTTTAAATTGCTCAATTGCTTGCGAATTAATATCAAAACCATAAACCTTATAGCCAGCCTTTAATAAATTTACTGACATCGGTAACCCCATATTGCCTAAGCCGATAAAACCTAATTTCTCCGTCATTATTGACCTCCCCTGCTCCTTGAAAATCCGAGAAACACTAGCCAACTCTACTCCTTTGTCGTAACATTAATAACAAAATATTAATTAACCGCAGTCATTGACCCCAGTCAATTAAATGATAATCAAACTAAATCCATTACGTCAATCAAAATATTTTATATTTTCAGTTTTTTTACAAAGGCATCTTAATATACTTATTTCGGAGGAATATGAGAACATGAATCCACTAACGAGCCGTCAAAAAAAGGCATTAGAAACACGGGGAAAATTACTTAAAACATCTTTAGATTTATTTAATAAACATGGATATGAGCATGTATCCATTGAACAAATTACGAAAGCATGCAATGTATCGAAGGGAACGTTTTACACTTATTTCCCAACTAAGTACGATGTTATTTTAGAAAAATTTAAGGAACTCGATAGTTTTTATAGCACTGTAGAAAAAAATATCGACTCTTCTTTACCAGCAAGCGAAAAAATTTTAACGCTTTATCAAGAGCAAATGAAGTATTTAACGAACGTTGTGGGAAAGGATTTATTGCGTACAGTCTATACTGCGGCGATGACAAGTCAAGTGGAACAAGATCATTATTTAATTAGTCCACAAAGGAAAATATTCCAAATAATTAATGCTTATTTAGAGGATGGCATTCGTCTTGGAGAATTTCGTCAAGATTTGCAGGTTACTCAAGTACAGGCTATTATTCAGCGCTGTATGCGTGCAAATGTCTATGATTGGCTAATTCATAATGAAGACTTCAATTTATCTGTGGAAATGGCGCAATTTACAGCTATTGTTTTAGATGGATTGAAAGCAGAAAATAAATAGCCAACTTTTAGAAGGGGTTGCTTAGAGAGCTCGGGTGAAGTCATTTTCTGATTAGGTTGTATTGGATCTCTATTTGCTCGGTCTTCCCAAAGCTCTACAACAAAGTAGCACTTCATCAGAATTGATGAAGTGCTACTTTGTTTGTTGGCTTTAGCTAACAAAATATTTATTAACAATGGTTTCTACGGGCAATGGCTTGTTATATAAATAGCCTTGTCCTTTTTGGCATTGGTGACGTTTTAGAAAATCGACCTGTGATAGTTCCTCGATTCCTTCAGCTACGACCTCCAACCCTAAATTATGGGACATTGAAATAATGGCTTTAATAATGGCCTCATTTTTATCATCTTTCGTAATATCCGCTATAAACGATTGGTCAATTTTTATAATATCTATCGGATAACGTTTTAAATAGCTTAAAGATGAATAGCCCGTTCCAAAATCATCGACGGAAACATAAACACCTAGCTGCTTTAATTCGGTTAAAATTGAAAATGTTTCATGGACATTCGTCATAGAGCTTTCGGTAATTTCCACCTCTAATAATTCAGGTGGCACATTATATTTTTTCAAAGCCGCTTTAATTTTCCGAGCAAAGTTTTCTTTTCTAAATTGTTTTGGCGAAATATTGATGGCAATTCGTACTGGTCGATAGCCATTCATCTGCCACTCTTTTTGATAGCGACACACCTCGTCAATAATCCAATCACCGATTTCAATAATTAAGCCTGATGCCTCTGCAATGGGTATAAACTGTGCAGGTGACACAAAGCCAAATTTCCGGTTATTCCATCGTAATAATGCCTCAAAGCTATTAATACTGTTATTCGTTAAATCCATTTGTGGCTGTAAATGAATACTTAACTCGTTAAATTCGATAGCACGACGTAAATGCGCCTCCATTAGTGCCTCATTTGGAAAAATAGTTGTCGTATCTTCACGATAGTAACGGTAGTGTGAACGACCATGGTCTTTTACAGAAAATAATGCTTTATCTGCTTTACGTATAAGTGTTTCTAAATCTTTGCCATCCGCTGGACTATGGGAGATACCAATCGACACACTAATAAAATATTCCTGCCCATCAATCATGAATGGCTGTTTTAATGCATCTAAAATAGCATTGGCCATCTGTTCAATTTTGTCGACGGTTGCATCTTTTAGAACAAAAATAAATTCATCGCTATTATAACGATAAAACGAGCATTTAGCGTGACAGAGCTCCCGAAGTCTTTGACTAAACATTCGTATAAGCTCATCACCCTTACTTTCGCCAAGGGATTCATTAAATTTTTTAAAACGATCAATATCCATCAAAATAATAGCTGCTTGCTTATTTTTCTTTTTATCATTTAAATGCTGAAGCCACTGTTCCTTTAAAGCCTTACGATTCCAAATACCCGTTAATTCGTCCATTAACGCTAGGTAATAAAAGGCTTGATGATCATTCATAAATGAGGTTGCGTCTTTCACAAATAAATGTACACCTATAATTTCACCATTAAAGTATGTTGGATGCGTTCGTAAATAAAATGGTTCTTTACTTAACAGTTGTTGTTTAAACAAGCATTCCGGCATACCAAATGCTGAGCCCTCAATAGTTTTTGCAAATAATAATTTAAATTCGTCGATATACTTACTCTCTAATAATGAAAAAATATTTTGTCCGATCAAGCTTTGTTGTTCTTTTAACAACTGAGAAGTGGCAGCAACATTTTGATGAATAATGCGACCTTGTAAATCAGTTGTTAACACCGGACATACGTGCTGTTCCACAAATTGCAAATAAGGTTCTACTTCAATTTTCTTCTCACGTAGAATAACTGCTACAACTGAATTTTCTAAGTGCTGTACACGAACAGCAAATGTTTTTACTTTGTGCTCCGTACATACTTCTAGCCTTTGCTCTAGATTTAATTGTTGTTGTACTATATTCGATAATTGTAGCCAGCACTGCTCCGTAAAAAATTGTTCAGCGTTAGTCGCTTTCACATCTTGTAGGTTCAAAAATGACGGTAGTTTATCGTTAAAATTAACGACCTCAAACGCTTTTGTATCCACTTTTCTCAAACATACGACCGCATCAAATGGATTAAGTTGTATGATTTGATGATAGTCTGCAAATTGCGCTACATTCTCTTTATATTTTTTCATTATATCCCTCACTAAGTAGCGTGTTTGCTTATTCTTCGTCTAGCGTAGGTTTTAGTGCATCCTTTAGGAAAATTTCCTGACTGTTAATTGGATCTTCACCACGATCAAATTCTTTATAATGATATTTTCCATTGGAGTCTTGAATACGAGCTTTTGCTGTATCCTCAAGTTGTGTATTCATAATGTTAATAATACGAGCTTTGGCTTCGCTTGCATATACTGGGAATAAAATTTCCACACGTTTAATCATATTACGAGTCATCATATCCGCCGAAGACAAATATACTTTATTTTCCCCATTATGATGGAACCAATAAATACGCGAATGCTCGAGGAAACGACCAACAATGCTCGTTACTGTTATGTTTTCACTAATTCCAGGGATGCCTGGTCTAATGCAACAAATTCCACGAATGATCAGCTCTACTTTCACACCTGCAATCGATGCCTCATATAGCTTCATCATTAAGTCTTTGTCCGTTAGTGAATTCATTTTAGCTCGAATAAAACCATTACCATGCTTCTTATGACAGGCAATTTCCTCATCCATTAAGCGGATAAATTCATCTCGAATATCAAACGGGGCCACAACTAAATGATTAAAAGTTGGTTTCTCTGTATAGCCACTTAAATAGTTAAAGAAGTTAGTGGCATCAATGCCAAATTCCTTATCTGTTGTTATGATACCCATATCTGTATAAATTTTTGCAGTTGCATCATTATAATTTCCTGTACCCAGATGAACAAAGCGCTCAATTTTCCCATTACGACGACTTACAACAAGCGTTATTTTTGAATGTGTCTTTAAGTTATTCATGCCGTAAATAACAAGGCAGCCAGCTTGCTCAAGTTGCTTTGCCCAAAGAACATTATTTTCTTCATCAAAACGTGCTTTTAATTCAACTAAAACTGTTACCTGTTTACCATTTTCTGCTGCAAGCTTTAAGGCTTGTATAATGGGTGAATTACCACTTACACGATATAAAGTTTGTTTGATCGCTAAAACGTTCGGATTAACGGCCGCTTCTGCAATAAAATCTACAATTGGCGCAAATGATTCAAACGGATGATGGAAGAAAATGTCTTGTTGCAGCGCTTTTTCAAAAATATTTTCATCCGATTGCAAATCTAATGGCGGCTGTGGGATAAAGCTTTCATATTCTAAATGTTCTCGACCAACAGATATACCTTTTACAAAAGAGAACATAAATGTTAAATCTAATGGTCCATCTATATGGAAAACATCCGTTTCTTCAATTTCAAATTCATCGAGTAAATATGTAAGCACTTCCTCACTCATCTCACCCTCACGAACTTCGAGACGACTGCCTACACCCCATTTACGTTTTTTCAGCTCTTTTTCGATTTCTACAAGTAAATCTCTTGCACCTTCTTCATGAATCGTTAAATCAGCATTACGTGTCAAACGGAAAGCCTGCGCTGATTTGACACTGTAACCATAAAAGAGCTTTTCTATATGCGCTACAATCACGTCTTCTAATAAGACAATAACCGTCTCTCCGTCTGCTGATGGTACTTTAATATAACGATCTAAAACTGATGGAACTTGTACAATAGCTACCTTTTCATGATTCTCAATGTCCGCTTCATCTTGCTCTAATAAAACAAGTAAATTTAATGTTTTACCAAGCAAAGTCGGGAAAGGACGGTAAGCATCTACAGCTACGGGTGTTAAAACAGGGAAGATTGTTTCTGCAAACATTTCATTGATAAATGCTTTCTGTGCACTATTTAAGTCTTTCATGTCTGCGATATGTACATTATGCTGTGGTAATAAATCATATATTAAGTGTCTGTAAACTTCAGTTTGTCGGCGCACTAATGCCTGAGTTCGTTCTGCAATTTTCGCTAATTGCTCTTTTGGTGTTAAGCCTGATTTATTTTCGGGCTTATGGAAACCTGCACGCACTTGATCCTGTAGTCCTGCAACACGCACCATGAAAAATTCATCTAAATTCGAACTAAAAATTGCTAAAAACTTCAATCGTTCTAGCAGAGGATTATCGATATCCTCTGCTTCCTCTAAAACTCGTTCATTAAAGGCAAGCCAGCTTAATTCACGGTTGTTATAGTATTGCGGTTTAGCGATTTCCTCTAGTAATCGACCTTGTATTTCTGTTGATTCCTTTTCATTTAACTGATTATTCGTAATTTCAGTTGTCATAATTGTTCAACCCTACTTCCACAAAGTTTATTTTTATCGGTATCTTTAGTGCGCGCTCTAGATGTTTTTTTTGTCGGTTTGCTTGGTATTTTTCAGCGGCCGCATTATTTTTCACATAGATGCTAAGCTGTACATAATCCTCTTTTGTTTGCATCTTTATAGTTTTAACAATTGTTCGTTTAGACACATTTAACGCATAGACAAATTTCAAAAAAGCACCAAAGTCTCGTATTTTGCGATACTCCTCACGACTCATCCATTCTGTAAACGGAGCAGCGAATCGCTGATAATAATCTTTATTTTTATACGAAGCTAAAAGTGCTAATTTTACACGTTCCTTATGACTTAACCCATCGATAGTTTGGTTCGCAATTAAATAAAAAGTATGCTGACTAGCCGAACTTAACTCAATATACTCCCCAATATTAAACACCCTCGCCGCTTTCGACAATAAGTGCAAATCTTTTGGATGATGTTGTAAATAACCAAAGTGGCAACATTCACGGTACAATTGATCCGTTAACTGCATTAAATAGTCCGCTTCTTCTTCAGAACGACCATACTGACGAGCAAATCTTTTAGCGTTTCCCTCAAACACATTGTATTTATCAAACGCACTTTTATCTGTTTGTAAAATACGCTGTATAACGAGCCCTTCTCGCAAACCCTTTTTTGTTATCTGGAATAATCCACTTCCAGAAATTTCCATTAACACATTAAAAACCTCTAATGCAGGAACGATGATATCCGCACGATCTGTCGAAAGCCCATCTAACTGTTTCAAATCATGAAAGCTTAAATTATTTAAAAATACACTGAGCTCATCTAAATTGCCCTGCGTCATTTCGTAGCCATGTACACTTGCGATTGGATATGCATGTTTTTGTTGATGAATTTGGGCAATATTTCGAGCACTACCGCCAATAGCAATAATCGGTAAACCGATATTCTGAATCCATGAAAGTGATTTGAACTGTTCCTTCACAAATGCAATAAGTTCCTTTTTTTCACTACCATTCATAATCTCGCCCTTTACGAAACGTTGCTTTAAAGAAACTGTACCAAACGGGAAACTATGAGATTTCTGTAGTTCTTTATTTTCAAATAGCGTTATTTCTGTACTACCGCCACCAATATCGATCGTTACAGCGGACTTTGTGCTTATAGAATGCGCCACTGCAACAAAGCCATAATATGCCTCTTCTTCTTCAGTTAAAAGCTCTATTTGAATGCCTGTCTGTTTTTTCATTAAGGTCAGTATTTCTTCTCTATTAGTTGCCTGACGGATTGCAGCTGTTGCAGCAGCTTTCACATCAGTCACTTCATAATCATCAAGTATTGCTTTATAAGTCAATAATGTTTCTGTTAATACTTTTATACCTTCTTCAGACATTTCACCAGAGGGCTGTAAATATGTACGTAAACGTGCAACCGTTTTAATATTTCCAATCTCACGAAGTCCCTCTTCTTTATCATATCGATACAATACTAAGCGAACAGTGTTTGAGCCAATATCGATAATAGCGGTTTTTAAATCATTCAAATAATCACTTCCTTAGCGCATGCATAGTATTAATGGATCTACATTAAATATTGAGGTGAACCGCAATGTATAGGTACTCGAACATTCGGGTGCTCTCCTCTTTTTCGTCGACTGATGGTTTGCCTTCCTCGTTGTATATTATTTTTCCCTAGCCTCATGTATCTATACAAAAAAGCCGGAGCCTAAAAGAGGCATCCGACTTTCTTACATTATTATTATACTTTCAGGATACCCATTATTAATATTGTGAAGTACCTTTTCCAACTTTAATTTTATTTTATATGATAAGTTGGTCGATTCGTAAAATAAGCTCCGTAATTTCTGGCTTACTAATTTGATCCTCTGCACCTACTTGGTCACCTTTATGACGAAGATCATCTGTAATTAAGCTTGAGAAAATAATGACAGGAAGCTTTTGGAGATCTGGATGCTCCTTTATTTTACGCGTTAAATGATGCCCATCCATTTGTGGCATTTCAATGTCCGTCACAACTAATTGAATATGCTCGGCTACATCGCTACCACTTTTAACGATAGCTTGGAGGTATTCATAAGCATCATGGCCGTTTTCAAAGAATTCAACATTCTCATAACCTGCTTCATTCATAGTATCGAATAAGAGCTTACGTAATAATGGTGAATCTTCTGCAATTAAAATTCGTTTTTCAGAACGCTCACGTTTACCAAGCTTTTTAACGGCTTCTACACTAATACCAGAATCGGGATTTATGTCTACCATAATTCTCTCGAAATCAAGCAATAAAATCATTTGCTCGTTTTGCTTAATAACACCAATAACTTGTGATGTTCCTCCCTGATACATATCAGAAGGCTTCTCGATTTGATTCCATGAGATACGGTGAATCTGTGTTACATTATCTACATGAAATACTACACGCTGTTTATTAAACTCAGCTACAATATATTTTTGCTGAGAACTACGCTCTTGACTTTGAATACCTAATACTCGGAGCATATCAACTACTGGTAATACCTCACCTCGTAATTGAATAATCCCTTCTACATGCGGGTGCGCGTGTGGAATAAATGTTACTGGAATCGGTTGAATAATTTCTTTTACTTTAATAACGTTAATACCAAATTTATTATTAGCTACTTCAAATTCAACAATTTCTAGCTCATTTGTGCCACTTTCTAATAATATACCTTTATGTTCCAATGCAACCCCGCTCCTTTCTATCCAACTTCTATTTATAATTCAATTGTATCATAGGCGATACATTTCTCCTACTTGCTTTTTCCAATTTTATTATTAACATGGCTCACCATCCATAACACGGGTGAACTACCATACAGAAAACAAAAAAGTCAAATGGCTCTCCAAACGCCCTCAGGAAAGTGTTCAGCCGGATATACATAGAATGCGTATATGTCTTATCTAATATCATCTCCAACTTTTGAGCCATTGACTTTTAAATGTATCAATAGGCCAATTATCGTCATCACAATTAATGTCGATAACGCAACACGACTCGCTAGCGTTCCGTAATCTTTCATCCATAACGTAACGGTTCCGTAGACTGCTGGCCCGATAATGGAGGATACTTTACCCGAAAATGCAAATAAGCCAAAGAACTGACCCCGTTTTTCTTCAGGAGACAATTCAATAATATATGTTCTAGATGTTACCCACATGGATCCTAGCGATACGCCAAACATACTACCTGCAAGCCAGAACATCCATTGCTCAGTCGCAAAAACAGCAAATGCTAAAGCAACTATCATTAATATTGCGACCATAGTTATCGCACGTTTGGCACCGATTGCTTTTGTAATATAACCAAATGCAAAAGAGCCAATAATAGTTGACACCGTAGACACTAAATAAAGCACGATAAATTGACCTGAAGTAAAGCCTACGATTGTTGTTGCATATACAGCCATCATTGCAATAGTTGTTGCAATTGCATCATTTAAAAAGAAATAAGCAATCATAAAGGTGAAAATAGCTTTATATTGCTTCATGTCCTTAAAGGTTTGAACAATTTCCTTATACCCATCTAAAAATTTGATGGGCTTTCGTTGAGATGTTGGTATCGGTGTATCTTTATTAATAAAAAATAATGGCAAAGAAAATAATAAATATAAAATGGCAGTCGGAATAAATGCTCGATGGAAATCACTGTTTCCTACGTACAAATAAACAAGTAGTCCCAATATTGTACCAAGATACCCAATCGCTACCCCATAGCCCGAAATAAGGGGCATTTCCTCTTTTGTCCCTAAATCACCCATCATGGAATCATAAAATACTAGACTGGAATTAAAGAAAAATTTTGCGATGATAAAACTAGCTACAACTAAAAACAAACTAAGTGGCACACCCGAAAAATTGGTTGGCATCTGTAAATTCGCAAAAACCCCCATCATAAAAGTAAAGAAGATGGATATAGATGCAAACCATACTATGAATCTCTTTTTATAGCCTGTTTGATCGATCCATACTCCAAAAAGTGGCGAAAAAAGAACGAGAAACAAGCTAGCGATCGCATTCGCATAAGAAATAAATGTACTTGCCACCTGCTGCATTACCTCATTCGTCCCTAAAACCTCATCCATATAAAACGGGAAAAATATCGTATTAATATTTGAAGAAAATATTGTATTCGCAAAATCATAAAATGCCCATGACAAAATTGGCAATGATAAATAAAGTGCTAACTGACTCCGATGCTGAACGTCTACTGTTGAATTCCGCTTCATAAAACCCTCCTTCCCTTTTCTATATTATTAAATAAATTCCCTCATGTAATAAAAAATACCTTTTATTTAATGAAAATTAACACTTTTTACAATATACATGCATTTTTATTTAACTAACACTCTAAAATGAACGAATCTTCTCCTTTGCTGCGAGCAACTCATAATAAAAAAGATATCCAAGCTCTCCTCGCTTGGATATCAAAGTGTTTTTTAAAAGCTATTTTATTAATGAAATTATAAGTAAAGTATCGCTCTTCGGCAGGGTGTCGCCCAGTCGGAACGAAGATCAATCACTTCACATATCATCTTGTATGAACGCTAATTAATAATGCTAAAAAAACTTCTGCAATGTTTTTTATGTGCGAAACGAAGCGACAGTAGCAACAACAAGGCGGAGTAACGGCTCGACGCTCATCCACAGAAAAAGGGGAGCATGAACGGTAGTTACCCTCATTTCCCTTGACCATTGTTCAACACTAAAAAGGATATCCAAGCCCCCTCGCTTGGATATCCTTTTTACTATTCTTCTATATTCACCCACATAGAAGACCATTGTTCAATTGCTTTAAGGACCGGTGCAAGTGCATATCCTTTTTCTGTTAGCTTGTATTCAATCACTACTGGTGTTGATGGAATAACCGTGCGCTCCACAATGTTCTCAATCTCTAATTCTTTTAATCTTTCCGTTAACACACGACTGCTAATACCCACTTTATTTTTTATCGTTGAGTATCGTTGAGGACCTTCCAATAACTGATATATAAGCAGGGTGTTCCAGCTATGATTTAATATTTTCAGCGCTTTTTCAAATCGGGGACAAATTTTTTTTTGATCCAAATTTTCCTGCCTCCAATGTATTTTGTTCTTATATAACAGTATATCATTTTTTCGAAAATCATTTCCAAAAATAAAATTTAGTTACTTGACAAAAGTTGTTTTTAAAAATAAACTAAGTTACGAAATGTAAGCAAAAAAACAAAAGGAGTTTATTTGACTATGCAAAATATCGGTTCAACTATTTTACGTGTGGTGCTTGGCATTATTTTTGCAACTCACGGTTTCCAAAAGTTTCAGGGAGGTATCGGCTTCACAGCTGATTATTTTGATGCCATTGGTATTCCAGGCTTCATGGCTTATATTGTTGCCATTATAGAACTAGTCGGTGGTGTAGCCATTATTTTAGGCTTAGGTACAAGACTTATCGGCGCTTTATTGACAGTAACAATGATCGTTGCCATTTTTACAGCGAAGCTTAGCGTTGGCTTTATCGGGGAAAACGGCTTAGCCGGGTACGAATTGGATTTAGCTTTAGCTGCGATGGCTTTATACTTTGCACTTGCAGGAGCATCTAGTTTTTCTTTAGACGCAAAACTTTTTGATAAAGAGTAATGCTGCCGTAGTTAACTATTTTCTGAGTGAGCTACTTTAAAATAAAACCCGAAGTATCTAAGATCGATACTTCGGGTTTTATAAAATTTTATATTCTTCAGTGTTCTAGTGGTCGGTTAACCTCTATTGATAAGCCTTTAAAAGTGCCTGAGTACCGTTTTCACCATAACCCTCTTCTATTAGCCTTTCATACATATCATAAGCAAGTGTTAGACCTGGTAATGTAATCCCCATTTTTTTAGATTCATCTAATGCTATTTTCATATCCTTTACAAAATGCTTGATATAAAAGCCTGGTGCGTAATCTCCTTTGATCATACGAGGGGCTAAATTACTTAACGACCAAGAGCCTGCTGCACCAGACGAAATGGATTGCAATACTGTCGATAAATCAAGTCCAGCCTTTAAACCGTAAGCCAATGACTCACACACACCAATCATTCCAGATGCAATAACGACCTGATTACACATTTTAGCATGCTGCCCTGCACCCGCTTCTCCTTGATAAACAATATTTTCACCAAAATGCTTCATAATTGGTAATACTTTATTGAATGTAGCTTGGCTACCTCCAACCATAATTGATAATGTCCCATTTTGAGCGCCAATATCTCCTCCTGAAACAGGTGCATCCAGCGCTTCTACTCCTTGTTTTTGAGCATGTTCGAAAATTTTCTTTGCCAATGTTGGCTCTGAAGTGGTCATATCAATAACGATATTGCCGGATTCAGCTGTTTGAAATAAACCGTTATCTCCAAAATATACTTCCTCTACGTCCGCAGGGTATCCAACCATCGTAAAGGCAATATCCTTATGTTTAAATGCTTCTGCTGGTGTACTTGCCCAAGTTGCACCTAACGCCAAGAGTGGCTCCGCTTTCTCCTTTGTGCGTGTAAAAACTGTTACCTCATGACCATTTTTTAATAAATGTTTTATAATACTTGCGCCCATTACGCCTGTGCCGACAAATGCAATACCTTCTTTTCCCATATGTACATACTCCTTTGTGATCAAGGCAATAATTGATCTTTTTAAATGATCAACCGTTAGCACTTATTCTTATCTATAAGTGTAGTTGAATAAGTTCGATAATTCAAACTTCTCTTATTAACTTGTACTAAAAACTTTATGCGCTGCATATATACGAGTAAATCAATTTCACCTTGGCGTAATGAAGACAAAAAAAAGAGAGCAGTAGATGGGGTATCACTGCTCTAAAGGGGAAATGAGAATGTTGCTGTGTTCAAAATAAGTATTCCCCACCAAATACTTTTTAAACATATTATTTAAAAAGTTTATACTCTGAATACTGGAACATTCTTTCAATCTTCTTGACGCTCTTCTTCTTCAAATGTTGTCTGTCTATAATAAGTATTCATTAACTGATCTAATCTGCGACTCAGTTGAATGGTTTTCGCATTTTGTAACCCGTTCTCTACACCTGAGCGAATCATCATCTCACGAGTTTGTTCCATTTGTTTCAAGAGTAGATTGACCATTCATATAACCCTCCACACACAAATAATCATACCATTATTATACATTTATATTTCATTTCTTACAGCATTAACTTACGACAATGTTCGACAAATCAGCTTCTTGGAATTTCTTGATAAGTATAAATTACGCGTCCATTTTGTTTGGCCTCACCTCTATAATGTTTAAATAAAGGATGTTTTACTAGTACTTCTCGGAACTCATAAAATTGTTCCTTTTCTATCTCTATACTTTTTAATTCCCCGTTTTGTAATTGTTTAAGCATATTTTCGTATTTTTCCATTTTTTTGATTCCTCTCTTCTTTAGCATTCTGTGTAATTAATTATGAATTATTCAAAAAAGGCTTTACGTTTTCCATTTTTTCATGCAAACTGTATATTATTAGTCGATGAAGGAGCTGACTGTCTGTGAAAATAGCTGAAGTTGGAAATATTATCGAGTTTAAAGACGGCTTACAAGGTATAGTCGAAAAAGTAAATGAAAATTCGGTGATCGTTGATTTAACATACATGGAGAATTTCGATTCCCTTGAAATTGAAGAAAAGACGGTCGTCAACCATAAACGTTACAAAATTTTATATACAAATGAAGCTTAATAGTCTGAATAGTCCCTATTTGTCTTTATAGATGATAAGGGACTATTTTTTTGATAAAATTAAAAGCATGGAGGTCGAATAATGCTTACAAATTCGAAACAAACAATAATATGGCTCCTTTCTTTATTATTCGTTTATGGCATGCTTGCTTTTACCTTTGCAAACCAAGCTGTATTTTGGTACCTATATGCATTTACTTTACTTGTATGTATTGCCATTGCGATTTTAGCTGGTAAAATTGAAGATCAGTTACCGACATGGAAATTTTTACTTTTCGGTATTGGATACGGTACAATAACATACGGTATTATACGCTTTGGCTATTGGCTTGCACCATATATTAATGGTTCATTGGTACAATCAGTACAAAAGTTTTTAGCAAATTATGGACCACAGACTATTTGGCACTATATATTACTTGTATTCATTGTTGCTATTGGTGAAGAGCTCTTTTGGCGTGGCTATGTTCAACAACAGCTGAAACGCTTTATGAGACCTACTTTAGCAGTCATTGTAACAGCGATTTTAAGTGCAATCTCTATTGCAATAAGCGGCTTTATGCTTGGTATGATTGCTGCACTTGTAACCGGCATTATTTGGGGCTTGTTATATGAATGGCGTAAGAGTATGCCACTTGTTATTGTATCCCATGTAGTCTTTGTACTACTCTTATTTTTAGTGTTACCTTTAACATAATAGCATTAAAATTTGGAAACATTTTCTCTTTACCAACGTTTAATAATAAAAGGAGGGCTTTTCATGCAAAAAAAATTAATTTCTCTACCTGCATTAATACTAACAGCCATTTTAGTCGTAGGATGTAACACTTCTGATAAAACAGAGGATTCTGATGTTCAAAAAAATGAGCCATCAAATACTGAACAACAGCAAAAACCATCAGCTGAGGATAAAACTGTAAATGACTCAGAAGAAACGCCTACAAATGAAACAGATAAAGATACTACAGACAAAGCAGACACTACAGATAGTGCAAATACTCCGAAACAAGAAGTTAACTATGTACAAAAAGGCAAAGAAAAAACTGAAACAGCAAGCGAATCGAAAAGTGCTGATCAAGGCTATAAAATGCAACAACTACCTGGATTTACACTTTCTCAAGAAGAACCTGGTAAAGACATGTTAATTTCTAACGAAAATGCTGAAGTATTCATGCGTATCGAAGATGTTTCACAATCAAGCTATGATGAAGTAAAAACATCTATGCAAGATTATATGAATGCTGTTGGTGAACCATCAACTTTATCTTCTGAGGATCTAGCTGCATTTAAGGGTATTAAAAACATTGAAGGTTATGTTGTAAATTTTGTTGATGTCAAAGAAAAAGTAATCGGCGTTGTTTTTGAAAAAGATGGTTTAATTATTAAATTAACTATTCACGATAACGAAGAACTAGATTTAACTGATGCTATGTTTAAAATGGCAGCAACTATTTCTAAAAAATAATGATTCAAAAAAGACTGTAGACAAACTTGTTTGCTCTACAGTCTTTTTATTGTTTTTAATACGGTTTATACCATAGCGTGAGGCTCATTTCCCTTCCGATTGGTCGGATTGGTACCATGGGTAGCTAGGAACGGTTACAAGGGCGTTTACGCAGGACAAGATACTTTTTTGTCGCTCGCTTTCCCCTTTTCCATGAAGTTAATCACCAAGTTCTCTCCCTAATAGTTTTAAGCCTTTTGTTCAACACAAAAAGTTGCCTCAAATTCATTGAGACAACCCTTCTTAATAAGACAAATCCTTAATAGACAGTCCTAATTTTTTTAATAAAGTGATAGCTTGATCTTTTTCCTCAATAGATAGCACGCTCATCAATTCATGTAAATGCTGTTCATGCTTTGGAAATAGTTCCGCCATAAATGCTTCACCTTTGTCCGTAATTTCTGCATACGTAACACGGCGATCTGACGGACATGAAACACGTAATAAATATCCTCTTTTTTCAAGTTTGTCAATGACATACGTAATAGACCCACTAGCAAGCAAAATTTTATTGCCAATTTGCTGTAATGGCTGTCTTCCTTTATGATAAAGAAGCTCTAAGACAGCAAATTCAGTAGGATTTAGTCCATTCTCTTGAAAAAATTGATGGGTTGTCTCATTAATTGCTTTATGTGCACGTGATAATACGATATACAATTTTAAAGATTGCTTTATATCTTCTGACGTCATATCCTTTTCCTCTCAATTCGCTTTATACTTGCCATTATAGCGATATTAGAAAAGCATTGTCAAAAGCATTATTTGATTTTAAGCCTCATATGTCGTTTACGGTACACATTGACTCTTTTTATGTTACTAAATAAGCAGAATCTTTCGTGGACACATCCATTGTATCCACCTGATTAAATGAGTAAATGGGGAATTGTAAGTGGAAGCATGTCCCCTTTTGTAATTCACTACTCACACCTATTACACCTTCATGCTCTTCAATCACCTTTTTCACGAAAGCAAGGCCTAGTCCTGTCCCTGCTGATTTCGTCGTGTAAAAAGGCTGGAATAAGTTTTGAAGGGTAGCACTGTCCATGCCGACACCTTCGTCTTTAATCTGTAATTCAACAATTGCACAGTCAGCAGTCATTTCTACTGTGATCGTTCCACCATTATTCATGGATTCCATCGCATTTTTAATAAGATTCATGAATACTTGCTTTAAGCGATTCTCATTGCCACCAATGTATACTTGTGTTGAAGGAGAAATGTATTGAATCATAATATTTTTCATAAGCGCATCTGGAAGCATAAACTCAATCACTTGCTTCACAATGTTATTTAGCTCTAATAATTCTACTTTCATACTTGTTGGCTTGGACAATACTAAAAGCTCGGATAAAATTTGTTCCATCCGTTGGAGTTCACTATCGATGACAGATAAATACATACTGGACTCTTCATCAGCATTTAACTTTAATAATTCGGTAAAGCCCTTTAAAGAAGTTAATGGATTACGGATTTCATGGGCGATACTTGCGGCCATTTGACCGACAACATTTAAAGCTTGTTGATGTTCAACTTTATGTTGAAGTTGTTTCTTTTCTGTTTCATCATTAATGACTGTGACAATAATATTGTTGTATTCATCATAGATACTTGAAATTTCATAATAGCAAGGGGTAATAACTTGCGTTTCATCGACTACATGAATATTTGCATGCTTTTCACCCATCAGTTTAGAAAGGTATGAAGTAATTTGGCCTTTCTTAAGTGTAAAAGTATCAAAGATGTGCTGGTGTGCCTTATGAAGAAGCTGCGATTTTTCTATTTTTAAATACATCTCAGCATACTTATTTAGCCCAAGAATAATCCCGCTAGCGTCACTTATAATAACAGCGTACGGTAAGTGATCATAAGCATGGAAAGATTGTGATCTCTCTTGCTCTTGGCTAACATATAATTCATGAGCTATGTCATTATTTAATGTTGAAATTTGCGCAACGATTTCTTCTGTGTTCGGATCAAAAAAACATTTGAAAGACATCATTTCAAACTCATTACTAGCTGTTTGAATATTGAAGATTTCTTCTGATCTCAAATCACTTTGTAATTGTTTAACGAATTTTGCCCAATTTAAATTAGAGGACTCGTCCATTGTTAAATAACCTATATACGATGAATTGAGGTTAAACAGTTTAACAGCAGCCTCATTCATGTTTAAAATTTTACCTACTTTATTAAGAATAAGTGTTGGTGACGAAGTACTTGTCATAAGATTTCCAAAACATTGATTAATATCATTTTGCTTCAACTTTCTCACCGAACCTTTCAATAGAGTAAAAAACCCCTTAATCGAATTTTGAGCCTTTACTATACTTTATGACTGCACGATTCTATTATTACAAAATTTAGTAAATTTAAGTATTTAAAATTATTTCACGAACTGTTCACAAAATAAATAGGCAAAAAGGATTATATTGTTTGACAGCTACTTGACTGTTACAATTAGAAATTGAAAGGAAGATTATTTCATGAATACTATTTTAACTACTTTAAATGCAAAGTATATTCACACAAATTTAGCACTGCGTTATTTAAAAGGTGCTGCTTTACCAGAATTTAATCCGATCATTGCAGAATATACAATTAAAGATCCTGCTTTTAATATTGTATCAGATTTATTCCAAAAAAAACCTGATATCGTAGGATTTAGTTGCTATATTTGGAATATCGAAGAAACCATTCACGTCATCAAGATGTTAAAAACTGTCTGTCCAAATGTTAAAATTTTGCTCGGCGGACCTGAAGTTTCTTACGATTCGCACCATTGGTTACGTAGAATTGAAGAGGTTGATTTCATTGTTATGGGTGAAGGAGAAACTTCCTTTAAACAATTACTACGCCATTTGCATGGAGAAATAGCATTGGAGGATGTTCCAGGGATTTGCTACTTAGAGGATGGTAAAGTACGAATTCACGCACAAGCACCAAAAATTGATTTACGTGAATTGCCAAGTCCATTTCGTTTCGAGGAGGACCTCCCTCATCTAAGCAAACGAATCCAATATATTGAAACAAGTCGTGGCTGTCCATTTAGCTGTCAATTTTGTTTATCTTCTATTGAAGTAGGGGTTCGTTATTTTAACCGAGAAAAAATAAAAGAAGATATTCGATTCTTGATGGACAACGGTGCACGTACTATTAAATTTGTTGACCGTACATTTAATATAAGCCGCAGCTATGCGATGGAAATGTTCCAGTTTTTAATCGATGAACATAAGCCTGGGGTTGTATTCCAATTTGAAATTACCGCTGATATTATGCGTCCTGAGGTTATCCAGTTTTTAAATGATAACGCACCAAAAGGTCTTTTCCGTTTTGAAATCGGTGTTCAATCAACGAACGATTTAACAAATACTCTCGTGAAACGCCGTCAAAACTTTGAAAAACTAACACGTACAGTGACAATGGTCAAAGAAGGTGGAAAGATTGATCAGCATTTAGACTTAATCGCTGGTTTACCAGAGGAGGATTATGCAAGCTTCCGTCAAACCTTTAATGACGTTTTCGCAATGCGTCCAGAAGAATTACAGCTTGGATTCCTTAAGCTTCTGCGTGGTACAGGCCTTCGTCTAGAGGCTGAAAAATTTGGCTATACGTATGTAGACCAATCACCTTACGAGATTTTCTCTAATAATGTCTTAACATTTGATGATATTGTGCGCATTAAACATGCAGAGGACGTGCTTGAGAAATACTGGAACGATCACCGTATGGATCATACGATTGAATATTTAGTAACTGAAGTGTTTGAAACACCATTTGATTTCTTCCAAAACTTCGGTACTTATTGGGAAACTAAAGGTTGGTCGCGTATCGGACATCAGCTTGAGGATTTATTCCTTCGCTTATTAATGTTTTTAGAAACTGTTGAAGGTGCTGATTTAACTACCATTCAAAGCCTAATGCAACTAGATTATTTAATGGCTCAACAGTTCCAGCCGCGTAAATTATGGTGGAAGGAGCGTCCTACAGAGGAGCAACAAAAAGCACTTTATTCGGCATTACGTGAAAACCCTGCCATCGCAGGTGAGACATTTGCCAACTTCAATCTATCTGAAAAAGAGTTGTTTAAACATACGCTCATTATTCCGCATTACATTGATTACCAAAATTTTTCAAAAGGCAAAATTGTACAAAAAAATGGCTATCTTTTAACTTACTTCCGTCACGGTCAAGCTCCATATTTTGCAACAATCGACTCTTTATAATAAGAAACGCTAGTCCATGAAGAAAATTTAGGACTAGCGTTTTTTTCATACATTAAAAACTCTTAAATTTTTCAGCACCCTTTAAAAATAACCCATATAATTATATTTTTATTAAATCTATGGCAATTAAAAATGATAGCTTTATTACACTTAACAGATGTTCTTTCAAGTATTACTATTATCCTAAAAAAGTTTAGTTCGAAAATATCAAAGTATTGATAGCTATTTATTGGAAATATTACCTATTAAATAGTCATAATAACCAGGAAAAAACAATTTAAAATTTTTCGACAATTGTGTGTCAACGGCAATTCCTTGTCAATTACGCAATCTAAATCCCTCTTTATGAATAGATTTTCTACTAAGTTAACCTTTAAAATTCTCGTTCAATAAACTTATTGGCAACCGGAAAATAGTACGGAAATAAAAAAAGAGCTACATTAGCTCTTTTTTTAATTCAATCTTAGATATGGGGCTATTCAAGTATTGAATGGTCTAGTACTTACCCGATAATTACTCGTTCCTTAGGATAGTGATAACTTGATTTTTTTCCTCTACCACCACCACCAAGAGTGTAAAGGAAGGAGATTAAACCGACACGACCAACGAACATTAAAATCATAATAATAATTTTACCAAATGCAGATAAATCCGAGGTAATCCCTAAAGACATCCCACACGTTCCGAACGCTGATGTAATTTCAAAAATTATTTGAATCAGTGATGCGTGTGGCTCAGTAATGAGTAACATAATTGTCGCGACTAATACCATAAAGAATGCCAATAAAATAACAACAAACGAGCGGAATACATCGATTAAATGTATTTCACGTCCGAATACTTGAATATCCTCTCTTCCTCGTGAAAAGGTAATTAGGAATAGAATAGCCATGGCAAACGTTGTTGTACGTATCCCTCCACCAACTGAACTTGGCGAAGAACCAATAAACATTAAAAAGCTCATAAAAATATCTGTCGCTTCACTAAAGGTTGTGACATCGTACGTCGTCAGTCCAGCTGATCGTGTTGAAACAGAATGGAACATTGCAGAAAATAGCGCTTCATGCCAAGACATTCCCTTAAAGGAATGGAATGATTCAAGCAATAAAATAACGAGAGCCCCTACCACAAATAAAATTGCATATGTAGAAGTCGTTATTTTTGTAAATAAACTAAAGCGGAAATTTGCATGGCGATGAAGTAAAAACGATTTCACTTCAATTAATACTGGGAAGCCTATCGCGCCTAGCACAATTAATAACATCGTTATTATTTGTACAAAGTAATCGTTATGAAACGGTAATAAACTCATGCCCGTAATATCAAAACCACCATTTGTAGTAGCAGAAACGGAGGCAAAAACACCATGAATCAGCGCTTCTTCGAAAGTATCGAAATAGTTTGTAAAGTGCAACGTTAAAATAAACGCACCCATCACTTCAATACCGATTAAGATTTTCAATATTTCGCGAATTAATTGGACAACCCCTGACAAATTGTATTGATTATGGTCAATCATAATTAATTGACGCTCACGCATTCCTATTTTTTTCCCAACTAGTAACCACACAAAGGTACCAAGTGACATAATGCCAATTGCGCCAAGTTGTAAAATGACAAGTACCATCACGAGGCCAAATGTTGTGTAGCTTTCAGATATATCGAATGTTGTTAAACCCGTTACACTAACTGCACTTACAGCCGTAAACAAGCTATCTAATAATGAAACGTGTACACCTTCTTGATGAACGCCTGGTAGCCGTAGTAACAGGAAGGAAATCGCTATAGCAATAAAATAATAAGAGACAAGCACCTGAAAAGGTGTAACAAGTCTATTTTTTGATCTTTTCCAGGGCACGTTGACAACCCCTTCCTAATATGATGCCAAACTCGATAGATATTAGTATAGGAAAAATACTTAAAAAAAGAAAGAGGAATAGCTACGACTATCCCTCTAAATGATATTAAGCTTTATTTTTAAAACGAACTCCTACTAAATAACCTACTAATGCGATGCCCACTAGTACGATCCAGAAAGTTAACTCCCACACAGTTGAATGTGGAAATTCTGCAGGTAAAATACCCACCTTCTCATGTGACAAAGTCAACACAACAAGCTTCACGCCTACCCAACCTACAATTAAAAACGCAGCTGTTTCAAGTGAAGGGTAGTCATTTAATATTTTCACAAACCATTGTGCCGCAAATCGCATCATGATCACTCCGATAAACCCACCAAGTAACATGACAATAAATTGTCCACCATTGATGCCACCAATATCAAAGCTTCCTACCTTCGGTAAAGTGACCGCGATGGCAACTGCAGCAAGCATAGAATCAATAGCAAATGCAATATCCGCTGCCTCTACCTTAAGCACTGTCATCCAAAAACCAGAGCCCTTTTTCCTCGTTTCTTCACTAGATTCATCTTCTGAATTCTTTTTATGGCGCAAATCATATATATTTTTGGCGGACATGAATAATAAGTAAGCTGCTCCCAATGCTTGAATTTGCCAATAATTCACTAATACTGTAATGACAAATAGTGCTGCGAATCGGAAAATTAATGCACCGAATAATCCATAAAATAGTGCCTTTTTTTGTTGCTCATGTGGTAAATGCTTCACCATCACAGCCATTACTACTGCATTATCTGCTGCTAATAACCCTTCTAATACTACAAGTACAATAAGTACCCAACCGTATTGTAATACAATTGATTCCATTCATGTGCCTCCTCTAAAGCTCTGTATACCCAAATTAGTTTTCACTATACGAGTACAAAAGAAAAGACCTCTGCCCCTATTAAAAGGCAAAGGTCTCGCTAAGCAAATAATATCTGACAATTCATCAGTACCTCTCTATTACTAGTGGAATGAATTCCGCAAGCATAGAGTTAATCGCTTATCACACCCGATGGTAAAAACCATGTCCTGACGGATGTAATCCAGATACATCGCTCGTATCTGTTAGCTACTCCCCTTTGACAAAACGTCGAAGGTTCTTCTTCTGTTAACTCATTATAGCACTATCATATAGGAGTGGCAAAATTATTCTACCCTACTATCTAATAGAAGGCTCTGATTTCCGCTACGGGCTACTATTAGTTAAAATTGGCATACATTAGCAAAAAATAAACTAAAAATGCTTTTATCAATTAATAACAAACCTATATTTCCCAATAAACACATCTGTAGCCGATTGCATCAACCTCAATTAGTGTACTACTACTTGAAGTCACTTTATTTGAATTTGATAGCTTTTATCCTCTTTATGCGCTAAATAAAATTCAATCATTCTTGGCATAGTTTGTATAAAGTCGGGGCATGTAATATTACCTTTTTTCAAAATAGTCTCTGCTTCCAACGTATCGAATTTAGCATCCCAAGTTAAATAATCTAAAGTTTCTTGCTCAACACCTAGATTTTTCCGAAGAAGTGGGACTTGTAAAGATAGTCTTGCTAGTGTTAGCGGTAATCGCCCCTTAGGGTAATGGTTCGTTAATAATTTAACCATCGTCCGATACACTTCCTGCACCGGATGCGGATTTGGGTCCGTTAGATGTAATGTTTTCCCTTCAGCACATTTTTCATCAACTAGATAAGTCGAAGCCTTTATAATGTAATCCACTGGCACTACATTTATTGTTGATTTCGATTGACCAATGTACGGAATAAAAGGTAGGCATTTTAATTTATCTACCATATTTAAAAAGAAATACGGCCCATCGAATTTAATCGTTTCTCCTGTTTCGGAATGTCCACGTACGATACCAGGTCGAATAATTGTCAGTGGTATTTCTAATTTCAAATCCTTTACCAGATGCTCCGCTTCATATTTTGTTTCCTCATAATAGTTTTTAAATGCAGGCGGGCGAATTAATTCATTTTCTCTCAAAATACCTTCGCGTATTCCTGCGACATACGCTGTACTGAAATACATATAGCGTCTTACGTTTGGAAGTGTACGAACAAAATCATTGACCATAGTCGTACCATGCACATTTACCTTCCATGCGATATCGCGTGGTACGGCTAAATCATAAATGGCAGCCAGATGCCAGAGCACCTCTATTTGAGGTACAATTTCCTGTACAGCTTGGTCTTCTAGACCGAGATTCGGTAATGTAATATCTCCCTCTACAATACGAATAGAACAGTTAGGAAACTCCGCTAAAATATGTTCTCTTTCTAAATTTGCTTTTATTAACTCACCAGCTAAAACAATAGTGATGACTTCCTGTGATTGATTTTTTCGAAATAACTCTCGTATTAATTGACTTGAAATAAAACCCGGAAAGCCTGTAAAAAAATGCCTCCCCATCTCTCATCCCCCCTGAACTTACCGCATCTTCCTAGTTTTTTTATCCAATCAATTATACCTTGGCATAATTGCGTCCAGAATCGCCTTTGTTGCATAAAGGACTCCTTTCCGATTCCGTGACATCCGCCGGAGGCTTTAACTTCTTTTAGAAGAAGTTAAGCTGTACACGATCGGTACAATATATAGTGTCAATAAAGTTGATGTCACAAGCCCTCCGATTACGACAATTCCCATCGGTCTATTCATCTCTGTTCCTTCACCGATGCCAAGAGCAAGTGGTAGCAATCCTAAAATCGTTGTTAGTGCAGTCATTAAAATTGGTCGAAGTCGATCTTGTGTAGCAAGTATGATCGCATCATACGTCGCCAGTCCTCTAGCTTTTTGTTGATTAATGTAATCTACAAGGACAATTCCGTTATTCACGACAATTCCAACTAATATTAAGATGCCTATAACTGATGTCACACCAATTAGCGTGTTCGTAGCAAACATAGCAATAGCAACACCAATAATCATTAAAGGTACTGTGAACATGATAACAAATGGATATTTAAAAGATTCAAACTGTGCGGCCATCACGATATATACAAGTACGACCGCTAACGCAACTGCTAAAAGCATATCATTAATTGCACTATCATATAGCTCACGATCTCCACTAAAGACAACTTGAGTTTCAGTCGGCAAATCCGCTTTTTCCAATGCTTTGTCCACTTTAGCTGAGATGCCTCCTAGCGATTCTTTCGTTTTATATTCTACAAAAAATGCAACAGCAGCAGCCTGATCAGAACGTCTTATCGATACTGGCCCTTCTTGTACAGAAACAGTTGCAATGTCCTCTAGTTTTACAAATAAACCTGCAGGTGAACGTAGCTGCATCGATTTTAATGACTCGATACTATCATTAAACACTTGTCCAAAGCCTGTATAAACAGGCAATACAGCACCATCCTCTGCCATTAATTGCGTAGTTAGCTGACCCTTTGTCATTTGATTGACCGTCTGAGCAATTTGTGCAGGCACAAATCCGTAGTCCTTCGCCTTTTCACGGTCTACTTCGACTTGAATTTCTTTTACAGTGATATCTAAATCCGTAGATACCTTTGTGATAGCATTCACCTTTGATAGCTCCTGCTGCACTTTATCAACAGAGCTATGAAGTCTTCTCTCATCAGAATCTGTTAACCTAAACGTTAATGTATTTGGTGACGAACCTGTTGTCGTTGAGACATTGAAGTTGATTTCAACTTGCTCCCCTAGCTTTGCATGCAAATCTCCTTCAACCTCTTCTACAAATTCAAAAATCGAACGATCCCTATCTGCTAAAGGGACAAGCTTTACATATAGCTCAGCTTGGTTGGCACTTGTTTGTCCCCGAGCTTGTGCTTGTTGTGTACCACCGATTAAGCTAACATATACGTCAACATCTTTCTCCTGTTTCAAACGTTCCTCAATTTTCGCAACCACTTTTTCTGTTTCTGATACGGCTACCCCTTTTTCAAGATTTACACTTATGGATGCAAATCCTTCATCGGTTGGCGGTAAAAACTCTGTGCCAATTTTCATAAGTCCAAACAAGGCAAGTCCAAAACAGACAACTGTTGAGATTAGTACAAGCATACGGTGACGCAATACCCAAATAATTGATGTTTTGTAGCTCTTGTAAAAGGATGATTCATTTCGTTTTTCATAAACATTGATTGATTTCATTTTTAAAAGACGACTTGCAAGCATTGGGACAACCGTTAACGCAACGACTAAAGAAGCGATTAAGCTAAAGGAAATAGTTAAAGCAAATTCTGTGAAAATTTGCCCTATTAATCCTTTAATAAACATTACAGGAATGAATACTGCAATTGTTGTGAGCGTGGACGCCGTAATCGCAAGTGCCACTTCCTTTGTCCCTTCCTTAGCTGCTTCGATAGGATCCTTGCCAATTCCTAAATGTCGTTCAATGTTTTCTATAACAACGATAGCATTATCAACAAGCATACCGATGCCAAGTGCTAACGCACCTAATGTCATAATATTGAGTGAGAAATTGGCGAAAAACATTAAAACAAATGTAACAATAACCGAGTATGGAATCGCAATTCCAATAATAATAGGGCTTTTCACACTTCGTAGAAAGACAAATAACACGAACATTGCGAATAATCCACCTAAAAGTAAAGAAGTTCCGATATTGCTAATCGCTAAATCTACGTAATTACCTTGGTCCACTAGCACGTCTGCAACGATTCCTTCATATTGCTTCTTCGTCAATAATTCATTTAAAGCCTTTTTGAAAGCTTTGGATACTTCTGCCGTATTAGCGCCCGATTCCTGTAATACAGACATTAATACTGCAGGATGCTCATTTGCACGTGTCGTAGTTATAGATTTTTGCTCCGTGCGTTCAACAGTTGCTACTTCTCCAACTGTTAATGCTTTACCATCTAGAGGATTTACCGAAATGATTAATTCTGCAATGCTTTCAGGTGAATTTAATGTGCTTAAAATACGAGTTGTTAACATCTTTCCATCTGCTGTTAATACGGGTTCTCCAGGAAGAGAAACATTGTTCGATTGAATAATTTGAATAACATCTGCTTGAGTTAATCCTTTTTCAACTAACTTCGATTCATCTAAAGTTATTTGAACTTCTTCGACTAGCTTACCGGAAATATTTACACTCGCGACACCAGCAGTTCGACGAAGTTCCTTTTCCAAAGCTTCTGCCAGTAAACGCACATCTACATGGTCATTTTCCGCCCGTAGTGAAAGTTGTATGATAGGAAACTGAGATGGATCAAATTTTAAAAAGCTAGGTTTCTCAGCATCATTCGGTAAAGGGGTCATGTCGATGCGTTGTAAAATATCGAGCTGAGCATCTTCAATATTGGTTGACCAATCAAATTCGAGAACAATTAAATTGGATCCTTCTTGAGAGGTAGACTGTAGTTTTTTGATCCCTGGTAAGGTGGCAAGCGTTGTCTCTAAGGGCTTTGTTATTTTCTCATTAACCTCGGTCGGACTTGCACCAGGATAAGAGGTAACAACGATGCCAATTGGTGGACGTAACTCAGGAATAAGCGTAATAGGTATTTTTAATAATGAAACGCCACCTAAAATAATGACTAATATCATTGTAACTATAGTAAAAACAGGCCTTTTAATAGAAAAATTACTAATGTTCACTTCGCAAGCTCCTTTTCCATCTCTTCCCTTCTATAATACCCGAAAAGGCGAATATTTTATAAATTTAAAAACTCCTCCATGTATTATAGGTTTAATATATAGCACAACGTGAAAATTAGGAAATGCAATTTGATCAACTATGCCTCGGCATAATTGCGTCCGGAGGCTTTAACTTCTTTCAGCGGTGTTTGGATACCAGCTGAAAGAAGTTATAACGAATACCCTATTTAAGCTGATCTTCGTTCCGACTGGGCGACTCCTTGGGGATTAGCGATAGAGGAACGAAGGCTAAAACCATCACGTCCTGTGATAACGCCTTCGTGACCAACATCGTGTTGACCCGAGACCCCGGAGCGGCTCATCGGACGCCCCCAGGAAGCTCTGCTCTGCGCGAAAGCGAAGCGTCAGCGAATGTTTCATCTGTGCGAAAGCGTAGCGGCAGCAAATGTTTTATCTGCGCGAAAGCGTAGCGGCAGCAAATGTTTTATCTGCGCGAAAGCGAAGCGGCAGCGGCAAATGTTTTAACTGTGCGAAAGCGTAGCGGCAGCAACAAAGCGCCCAGTCGGAACGGAAATCAACCACACGTTACGGTGCCCAACCTTATATTTCCTAATATTGTATATATTCTACATATAGCTCTAATTTCCCTTGTAAAAAAACACGAATCGCAACATGCGATTCGTGTTAGTTTGTTCACTTTTGAAATGCCTAAAAATGATAAAAGCTCTACGCTATTGTTGATTGGAGTGGAAGGCTACTCGACTCCCGTGGGAAAGCGGGTAGACTGGAACGGAAATCAACCTGACAATTTTGCTTTTTATTATAAAAGGCTATACAATTTAATGTTTTCGTTTTTATCTGCAAACCAACGCATAGCAAATTCATTTTCAAATAAGAAAACAAGATTATCAAAACGGTCTTTTACAAGCATTGAACGACCTGAAGACATAGATTCTTTAACATCCTCTTCGTTTTCAATCCATCTTGCAATTTTCGAACCAATTGGCTCCATCTTCACTTCAACATTATATTCATTTTTCATACGATGCTCAAAAACTTCAAATTGTAATTGACCAACTGCTCCAAGAATAACTTCTTCTGTATGCAATGTTTTATAATATTGAATAGCGCCTTCTTGCACTAATTGTAAAATCCCTTTATGGAATTGCTTAGATTTCATAACATTTTTCGCAGTTACACGCACAAATAGCTCCGGAGTGAACTGTGGCAGTTTTTCAAATTGGAATGTCTTTTTACCACCTACGACTGTGTCGCCAATCTGATAAGTACCTGTGTCATATAAACCGATAATATCACCAGCTACTGCTTCATCTACTGTTTCACGGTCATCCGCTAGGAATTGTGTAGATTGTGTCACTTTGAATGATTTACCTGTACGAGATAAAGTCATGTTCATGCCACGCTCAAATTTACCCGATACGATACGCACAAAGGCAATACGGTCACGGTGTGCAGGGTTCATATTCGCTTGAATTTTGAAAATGAAGCCTGAAAACTCCTCATGCTCAACTGGATCAATAAATAATTCATTCTCAGTAATGCGAGGCTGTGGTGTCGGTGCAAATTGCAAATATGTTTCAAGGAATGTTTGTACACCGAAATTTGTTAATGCAGAACCAAAGAAAACAGGTGTTAATTCACCACGACGAATTTTTTCTTCTGAGTACTCATTACCCGCTTCGTCAAGCAACATAATGTCGTCCATTGCTTGTGAATAATAAGAAGTCACCTTCATCGGATGTTCAACTGCAAGTTCCCCATTTTCATCAATTGGCAAGAAACGTTCTTCTTCATCAGAACGGAATTGCTCGATACGTTTATTATAACGATCATAAATACCTAAAAACTCTTTACCCATACCAATCGGCCAGTTCATTGGGTAAGCGTTAATGCCCAATACCTCCTCAAGCTCTTCTATCAGCTCAAGTGGCTCCTTCCCTTGACGGTCAAGTTTATTAATAAACGTAAAAATTGGAATACCACGCATTTTACAAACTTTGAACAGCTTTAAAGTTTGTGCTTCAATACCTTTGGCAGCATCTACAACCATGACAGCACTATCCACCGCCATTAATGTACGATACGTATCCTCCGAGAAATCTTGGTGACCTGGAGTATCCAAAATATTGACACGTGATCCATTATAATCGAATTGCATAACTGAAGATGTTACAGAAATCCCACGTTGTTTTTCAATCTCCATCCAGTCAGATGTTGCAAACTTACCTGTTTTCTTCCCTTTTACCGTACCGGCATCACGAATCGCACCACCAAATAGTAAAAGCTTTTCTGTAATCGTCGTTTTCCCAGCATCAGGGTGACTGATAATGGCAAAAGTTCGACGTGATAATATATCTTTTTCTAAATTTGAATTCATCTCGTCATTCTCCTTTTTTCATACTTACTAATAATAAAAGAAGACTTGCCTTTCTTACAACCTTTTTACATGAATTCCCCAAAGAATACTTAGCTAGGTCCAATGTAGATAGTTCCTCAAACACTCCGATGAAGATCATTTTCTTTCCATACATTCACCTTCATGTTAACCCAAAAAGAAAACCCCTTAGACTAAAAGGGGTTTCAAAGTATGGTGAACTTATCGCATGACTACATGCATTTATTCACACTATCGTACACTCTAACATCCTAATTGGAGATCATATATTATACAAATTTTAATTGGCCAGCTTCTATTGCAATATCCGCATCACTATGTGGATATTTAGTATTCTCAATAATTTGATAATCTTCATGTCCTTTACCAGCAAAAATAATGATATCTCCTGGTTCAGCAACCTCAATCGCATGGCGCACGGCTTCAGCACGGTCGCCTATACATGCATAATTATCATGTAACATCCCTTTGGCAAGATCACCTGTAATACTATCGTATTCTTCATAGCGCGGGTCATCTGTCGTTAATATAACGTAATCAGCAGCTGATGCCTTTTCTGCCATTGTTGGACGTTTCGATTTATCACGATTGCCACCTGTGCCAACTAAGAAAATAAGTTTACCTTTTTTATATGGTTGAGCTGAAGAAATCGCCTTTTCAATTGCATCAGGCGTATGTGCATAATCAATAAACATCTGCACCGGTAAATCTGAGCAAACTTTCTCCATACGTCCCTTTACTGGTGGTATTTGCTCAACTTGCTCAATAATTGTTTCAATTGAATAACCACGTCCATAAAAAGCAACCATAGCTGCAAGTACATTGTATATATTAAATTCCCCAAGTAAATGCATTTTCACACGGTATATTCCTTCTGGCGTTTCAACGTCAAAAGAAGTCATGAAATCATGATACTCACAGTTAATAGCTCGGAAATCTGCTGTTTCATTTTTCAAACCATATGTCCATACTGGAAATGGTGTCATCGCTGCATAGCGTTCTGACCAAGCATCATCGGCATTTAATACGACAAATTTATTCTTTTCTAAGTCTTGTCCGAGTTGAGAGAATAATAAGCCTTTCGCATGGCCATATTCCTCCATCGTTCCATGGAAATCAAGATGATCATGTGTAAGATTTGTAAAAATAGCTACATCATATTCTACGCCAGCTAGACGTCCAAGTGCTAAACCATGTGAAGATACCTCCATAGTCATTAATCGGCAACCTTCCATTTTTGCACGGAATATCATTTGTTGTGTCGATAATGCATCGCTTGTAGTATTGGCTGATTCATATAAAATACCATTCAAATTAAAGCCGATTGTCCCTGATAGCGCGGATTTTTCGCCCATACCATGCATGATGTTTTGAATAATTCCTGTTACTGATGTTTTCCCATTTGTTCCTGTTACACCAATCATCGCCATATCCTTTGATGGATAGTCAAAAAACTTTGCAGCTAACAAGCCAACTGCTCGATCCGTATCTTTCACAATGACTTGCGCAATCGTTTCTTCTAATGGTAACTGTCGTTCTGTCACAACAATTGTTGCGCCACCTTCAACAGCTTTCTGTGCATAGTTATGACCATCTACCGTATAACCTTTAATACAAACAAACATACTATTTGGTTGCACACTACGTGAATCAATTACAATATCAGTTACTTGATCAGGTAGCACTCCAATTATTTTTTTCAAAGGTAATGCATTCAACAATTCCTCTGCATACATTTCATAGTCCTCCATTCAATCTCTACATTCATTTCATCATTTGTTGTTTATTCGACAATAAATGACAAGATGAGTCCCCCACAATCTATTGAATTTATTTTACTACTTATTCGCCCATAAAGAAAATGCTTGTTAGGACGTTTTTCCGATGAAAACGCTATCATTTTAATATATCTTTAATATTTCACTAAAATTTCGCTCATCACCATCGCGTGGTGTTGATTTCCATCCGGCTGAGCGTCTACTCGGAACATCGATGAGCTCTTTGAAGCAAGGCGCAGTTGTACCATCGAGCTAGTCAAAAGAGCATTATCAGTTGCTCTTAGCCTTCATTCCATTTCTGCGCTCTCTAAAAGTTTTCAACCCGTGCTTTCCCTCCAAACAGCTTATATATGGCTTAAATGCTCGAAATGTACTTACTTTATAAAAAAACCGACATTTATCGACAACTACATTTCCCCTAAAAAAAGTGAGGTGTCAAGAATCTTTAATGATTCGACACCTCCTTTTACTATTTCATTATAGTTCTCACAAGCTTAACCTTTTGTTTATAAGGGGGAAAGAGAACATTCGTCTCTAACTTAGAAGATTTTTTTAATATTGATTTGGGATGAGTAAAGTTTTCAAAACTTGCTTTCCCATGGTATGCTTTTACCCCCGATGACCCGACACCGCCAAATGGTAAATGTAAATTTCCAACATGTGTAATCGTATCATTTATACACCCGCCACCAAATGGTAGTTCCTCTAAAAAGTACTGAATAGCTTTCTCATGCTCGGAGAAAAAATACGCCGCTAAAGGTTTTGGTAACTGACGAATTTGGTGAATGGCTAGCGGTAAATCATCATACATCATCACAGGTAAAATTGGACCAAATAGTTCATCCTGCATCGAAGGACTTGACCATTTCACATATTCAATAATAGTAGGCTCCATATACAAATCATCACGATCTGTTCTACCACCAAATGTAATGGCATCACGTTCTTCTACAATAATTTGCTGTAGCCGATCAAATTGTCTTAGATTGACAATACGGCCGTAGTCAGGGCTTTTTATTGCGTTTTTACCATAGAAAGATCGAATAGTTGCTTTCAATATTTTCATAAATCGGTCATAGACTTCTTTATGGACAAGGATATAATCTGGTGCTACACAAGTTTGTCCGGTATTTGTGAATTTTCCCCATGCAATTCTTTTCGCGGCTACTTCTAAATTGGCTGTTTGATCGACAATTGCAGGACTTTTCCCGCCAAGTTCGAGAGCAATTGGTGTTAATCGTTCTGCCGCTGCCTTTGCAACAACTTTGCCGACTGCCACACTCCCTGTAAAAAATATATAGTCAAAGGACGCATGAATAAGCGCCGTCACTTCATCTTTCTCTCCTTCTACAACACGCACGTATGAAGGATTAAATGTTTCTTCAATTATTTTTTTAACGATTGCTGCTGTATGCACAGATGTTTCTGATGGTTTTACAATAGCCGTATTACCACCAACAATTGCCCCGATTAATGGCTCCATAACAAGTTGAAATGGATAATTGAAAGGACCAATGATTAATGTTACGCCAAATGGTTCTCTTACAATAAAACTTTTTCCCACCTGATATTGAATCGGTGTCTTTACAGCTTCAGGTTTCATCCACTCTTCAACATGCTTTACCATATAAGAAATACTATCTAATACAATGCCAATTTCTGTTGCATATGCCTCAAACTCACTCTTACGTAAATCTAAATATAGAGCATTCAAAATTTCTTTTTCATATTTTAAAATCGTTTTCTTCAGTTTTAGTAATTGCTCTTTTCGAAATTTTGTACTCTTCGTCGTTCGAGAAAAATAAAATTGACGTTGCTCTGTAATCATATTTTCTACATCTTGTGTCGTAAAATTCATCATAAAAGCACCCCTTTTTTAAAAATGGCATACATAGTTTTTTCATTTCGAAACAAACTATCTTTGTCTATACGATACAACATTGACAACCAAAATTCCTCTTTCTAAACGGGGGATGTGTAAAGAATATGTTAGAACTGTAGACGATTTTGTGACTTCGAGAAACTTACAACTACATATTGAAAATTTGAAACGGGGGCGTAGATGAATGACAATAACAACAGGAACTTGGTGGGAGTCCATTTTTTCTGGACCATTGGCGCACGGTATTAGTGAAGAAAAAATATTGCTATTACAAGATGAGGCTTTCTTATATCTCTCTACAGCACCGATTGAGAAAAAAGAAGAACTTGAAGCTAATTAAAAATAGCGCGTTATAGGAGGTGGTTATTTCCTATAATGCGCTATTTTGTACTTCATGTCTCATCACCAAAAGTTGTAGATGTCATTATGAATACAATGAAGATTTATCGGAACAAAATCTCATTTTATCGGAATATAAGGGCGACGCCTCAGTTTACCAATACCATTTGCTGTAATTGTTTTAATTCTACATCAAGTCGGTTAATTGCTTCTTCCTCGATGGCAAAGCTTCCATCTTCAAGCCGAATAATTTGTTTATCAACAATATAGACAGAATGTGCAATATTTGTAGCCCCTAATACAGCTAATATTGGCTTTAATGCATATTCTAATGCGAGTAAATGTCCAATAGAGCCACCTACAGCAATTGGTAAGATAATTTTTCCTTGCAATGCTTTTTGTGGCAGTAAGTCCAAATAAGTTTTAAGTATTCCTGAATATGAGGCTTTATAAATAGGCGTCAAAAGCACGATAATATCCGCTTCTTCAACTTGTTTATTTTCTGAAATGATGGCCTCACTTGCAAAATTAGCCGTAATTAAGTCCTCAGCTGGCAGTTCATGTACGTAATTTGTGTGTACTGCTATTCCTTCTACCTTTAAAGAATTTTCCACCTTATCATGAATAGCTGTCACGCGTGAATTTCTCGAATTACTGCCATTAATAATAACTGCTTTTATCAAATTAACCACTCCCCTTTACATAGTCCTTACGAAAATTGCAATGTTTTTTCATATTGACGTAATGTATCCCCTAAGTATTTGGCCACAGTTAACATGCCATATTTCCCCACAGCTTTTTCGGCTTCTGCATTATAGTTTGTATTGGTATTTACGTCATATGTAAAAATATTACCTTCTTCATCGATAATCGACTCAATCCCTGCGACTCTTACTTTATTTTTCCCTAAAAATTCTTCATATCGCCCTATAAACTCATCTGAAAAACTGTCTATAATTTGAAATTTTGATTTCTTAGTTGCTGTTTCACCTACTGGGCAAAACTGGTCCACTATTTGACAGCTATCAGCAGGACAAAGTTCAAATCCTTCTGATGTATCTACACGAACTGCATATAAAAATTTACCACCAACAAATTCACATCGCGTAATATAAGAATCTGGAGATTTTATATATTGTTGAATAAGCGTAATACCATCTATAGGTGACTCAAAAGTATCACTATTTACATATGCTTCTAGCGCTTCAACTGAATGAAATAGTTGTACCCCAAGTCCTTTTCCTGCTCGATTATGCTTCGTAATAAATGGTGTTGTACCAATTGTTCCTGCCGCTTCTATTAGCTGCGATTTACCAACTGTCGCTATCGTTTTAGGTGTTTGAATGCCAACAGCTTCAAGTGCACAATATTGATTGACCTTACTTACTTCTAATCTTAAGGCACGACTTCCATTAATAACTGGACGGCCATGATACTCTAGCCAGGCAAGCACTGCCTCCGTTAGTTCAGGTGCAAATTCATGCCCCCTCGTATGTGATGAAGCACTCATACGACTATAAAAAATTCCTTGTGGTGGCTCTTTTGATAGGTCAATCAATCCTTTCGCCAAATGCCAAACCTCATAGGGTAGGTTTAGTTCATCTAAACGGTTTGTTAAATGAATTGTCCACTCATCATTTTCATGAATAATATAAATTTTTGCAGTCATAGTATCGCTCCTTACCGTATGATAGCTGATTTTATTTTCACTAAAGGCATAACATCCCTTGCAAAACGTTCCATTTCTTCTAGATGTGGAGAGAATTGAAGGAGCAAGAGATTTACACCAACTTCTTCATAAGCTAAAATGCGCTCAGCCACTTGCTGAGGTGTGCCTACTAAATTTGGTCTTAGCCCTCGGTTTGAAACTGAATAATCTTGTAGTGTAATTTGTTGCTCTAACTTTGATTTACTAGTGAAGTCATTAAAACCTGCATACCCTGCCGCATCCTCTACATTGGTAATTCGGGCTAGTTCAGCAAGTGCTTCTTCTTCTGAATCACGCACAATGACATATGCAGCCATCCCGAAAGTTTCGAATGGTCCTTTTTCAATTGCTTTTCGACGGTCAAGCATTTCCTTAATTTTAGCCCCAACTTCCTCTACTGTTCCGCCATGCATCACATAGGCGTCACATAACTTTGCAATTGCCTCTTTACCGCGATCACTTTCCCCACCTGCGTAAAGTCTTGGGTATGGTTTTCCAACTGGCTTAGGAGATAAATGTGCATTTTCTATTTTGTAATATTTACCGTCATAACTGAACGTTTCTTCTGTCCATAAACCTTTTAAAACCTCAATAAATTCCTCTGTGCGGTCATAACGTTCTCCATGCTCTGTAAAATAACCACCATATTGCTTTGCTTCTTCTTCCCACCAAGCTGAAACTACATTTAAAGTAAAACGACCATTAGCAATTTGATCAATATTTGCGGCTACTTTTGCCATTACCGCAGGATTGTGATAGCCAGGCCGAACTGCAGCCAATATTTCAATTTTTTCAGTAACTGCTGCTAAAGCTGCGGCGGTTGACGACGCCTCAAGTACGTCAGCATTTACGCCCTTAATATCATTTAAATATAGTTCTGCAATAAGCGTCGCATCAAAGCCAAGTTTTTCTCCTGTTTGAATAACCTGTTTTGCATAATCAAATGTCGCAGGCATATTCTCATTTTCTACATTACGTAACCATCCTCCGAAAATCGGTAACCAAAATCCTAATCTCATTTTCCATCCTCCTTAAGTCCTTATGAATCTTCACAGCATAAAGATAAAAAAACTCCTATGTTTAGTTCGTAGAATATCCGTTACGTAAAAAGAAGCCTTCTAGTCAACTCGAATTTAAAACCAAGTATTCTTATAGAATTAACATAACATAACAAAACATAAAGTCAACAGAATTTTTAGATTGTTCTGTTAAGGGTAAATTTTGCTACTTGAAGCCTGTACGAATGCTTATTATAATCTGCATAGGAACAAACATTTGGGCAGGTGACCTTTTTTGGAGCAATGACATGAGAAAAACTCGCTTCAAAGAAGGCGTTGAGGCCTTTATTGTGCAGCTGAATCATTAGGAGAGATGTAATTGTATGAGTAAATTAATGCTATTTGCATGCTCATTAGTTTTATTATTTTTTGCTGGGAACGCTTTTTATATTGCTTTTAAAAAGTACGAAGAAGATGATGATTTTTCGGGAGGGGCGGAAACATTCTTTTTAATTGATTTGGTATTAGCTGTTGTATTATTAATTTCCGAAAAATTCGCGCCTAAAAAGTATCATATTATTATTTTTAAAACGCTCTCCGTTTTTTTTTTGGCCTAATGATATTAGGCTTTACAGTATTGTTATGGATACTTTAATGAAAAGAAAAAACTACATTCCCTCAACGAAAAGGATAGCCTTCCGCTGATGAATGTAGTTTTCGAAATCTTTATTGATGAATGGCTTTACCAAAAATAGCTTTGGCAGCATCCCCTATATGCTCTGATACTGTAGGATGTGGGAAAATCATATTTGCGAGAGTTTGGGCAGTGCCACCAGCATTTTTAGTAGCTAAAATAGCATTTAACATTTCTGTTGCCCCATCAGCAACAACACAAGCCCCTAAAATACGTCCTTCCTCTTTCGTCGCAATAAGCTTTATAAAGCCCGCTGTATTACCTTCCATTAATGCCTTAGGGTTTGTATGTAAAGGCATTTGAGTAACCGTATAAGGTTCTTTCACCTGCTCTTCCAGCAAACCAAATGTCGCAATCTCAGGATGTGTATAAACACAGCGAGGAATCGAAGTTTGATCAATCAGTGCTGGCTTATTCCCTAAAATATGATCCACAACATGCATTCCCTCCGCACTCGCTGAATGAGCTAGCTGGTAACCACCCACTAAGTCACCTATCGCATAAATATGTGGCTGACTCGTTTCAAGATGCTCATTGACAGCAATCAATCGACCATCAAATGCTAGACCAAGCTGCTGAGCTATCTCGGTATTTGGACGTCGACCTGTTGCAAATAAAAGATTTTCATATGTATAAATTCCTTTAGAAGTATAAATCTCATTGCCATTAAAATGTTTAAAGTGGAAATCCGTTACAAGCTCAATACCAAGCTTTTTCATCTGTTCACGAATAAGTGGTCGCGCATCTGGCTCTTCCGTCTGTAAAATATCTTCACTATGATTTAGCATCGTCACCTTTGTTCCAAGTGGCGCTAAACTAAATGCCATCTCGACTGCAATAACACCACCACCGATAATTGTTAATTGCTTCGGCAGTTCTTCAAGACTAAAAAATGTATCCGTTGTATAGTAAGAAGACGTTTCTAATCCTTCAAATGGTGGTACAAATGGTTTACTTCCAGTTGCTAAAATAACATCCGTAGCTGTAAATGCATCATTATCAACTGTTACAGTCAAGTCACTAGATAATGCCGCTTCTCCTCGATAAAAAGTAATTTGATTGCTCAAAATAAAGCCTTCAATATTTGTTAAAAGCTCGTCTATAATAGCGTCCTTACGTTGCATCAATCGTGGAAAATTCACGTTTACTGTAGGAGTTTCAATGCCCCAGTCATTACCACGGTTTATTTCTTGAATAAGCTTACTGTGCTCTAACATAATTTTCGAAGGAATACAGCCGACATTATAGCAAGCCCCTCCAACTTTATCGCGCTCTACTAAAGCGACCCTCTTGCCACTTTTTGCTGCATGTATAGCTGCTACATAGCCCCCAGGCCCCGCACCAATAATTGCAATATCAAATTTTTCCACGAAAAATCACCTCATTTACCACCATAGCATTTACAAAATTTGAATGCAATGCCATAAATGTTACAAGAATTTTAGTAACATTTCGTCTGCCTCAGCGTCAGCTACTGTAAAAGGAGGATTGTATGCCTAAAACATTATTTTTGCTGTTTTCTATGCTAATACTAGTTGCCGCCTGTCAGGACAAAGAAGTATTAAAACCCCCACCAATTAAGAACTATTCACAAACGGCTACTACACAACAGGAAGACTTTCTTTATGAACTTTCTATTGCAAAACCTACCTTCACAGAGGGAGAACCTATAAAGATAACGGCTAAACTCACATATGTAGGGCAGGCACAAAACGTAACTATTTACCATGGAGGCTCCCCATTTCGATTTAATTTACAGGAAACTACACGAAATTTTGAAATACCTAGTGCAATGGATACTCCACTAATTACACGCATTCTTGAACGAAATGTGCCCTACGAAGAGTTCTACACGAGCGGTGGCAGTTACAACGAATTTTCAGAACCTAAACTCGTTGAATTTATGAAACAAACAATGAAAGGTCATTTTCCAAAAGGACATTATATCGTAAAAGGAAGTACTGACTTTTACACAGAAGACCCTAATGAACAAAAAACGGAGTACAAACCATCCGCTACAATTGAATTTTACGTGCAGTAAGCAAAAAAAATTCTCCTTATTCTTAATAGAAAAAGGAGAGTTTTTCATTATACGTTGTGTGCATGGTATTCGCTTTGCTTTCGCGGGTATTCGCTCGCCTTCCGCAGGTATTCACTCGCCTTCCGCGGGTATTCACCCTGCTTTCGCGGGTATTCGCTCGCCTTCCGCGGGTATTCACTCCGCTCGCGGGTATTCGCTCGCCTTCCGCGGGTATTCGCTCGCCTTCCGCGGGTATTCACCCCGCTCTCCTTCCGCGGGTATTCATTCTCCTTCCGTGGGTATTCACTCCACTCCCGCGGATATCCCCTAGACACACGATCAAAATTATATTAGTTAATAAATATTGCGTTCCCAAAAGCGTTGTTGAGCTATGGCGTTGACAAATTTTTTAGCGAAGTCTTTGTCACCAGTAGCCAACACAATGCCTGGCCCGACATTGGCATTGGACATATTAAAAAATGTCGTTCCGGTTGTAGCAATACCAATTGGTTTGTAATGTCTATACGCTTCATTGATATAATTAACAATATAAGAATTGAACTTTGCCTGATTTTTTGCTTTTACGCCAACAACATATAACGAGTCAAATAGTACCGCATCAGTAGTTATAAATGTGTCAGTGGCTGTTAACTGTACGCCGTCACTACTAGTGACAACCCCTAATTTATCGGAAATAATACTGTATCGAACACCCTGTCTTGTTAAAGATTTCAGCATTTCGCCAACTTCATTTGCATCAAATCCATCACCTATAAGCACGCCTACTTTAAGTGTTTGTGGCATTTTTATTGTATTCGCCTGGCTAAGTGCAGGTGATGATAACGTGACATTTACTTGCTCCCCTTTTGGACGATTAACACCAATATTATCGGCCACAGTCGTTGCCATTGCTTTATCAACACGAACAAACATATCGACAACCTGCTGTCGAACCGATTTACTTTTCACCTTCCCTACCTCAAAACTAAAGGCGTCAATGATATGTTGTCTTTCAGGGGGCGACATACTATTCCAAAATAGCCTTGCCTGGGAGAAATGATCATCAAACGATTTACTACGTGCCCGTGTAATACGTCCTTCAACCTTTTCTTCATAATGAACAAAGCCACCTTCCCTTGCCGTTGATGTTGAAGGTGAATTGTTGGCCAAAGAATTTTTATGATAGCTCACTTTTCCTACATTAATCGTTTGTCGACTAAAGCCATTGCGCTGATTGTTATGAATTGGGCAAACTGGTCGGTTAATCGGTATTTCTGCAAAGTTTGGTCCTCCCAGACGAATTAGCTGTGTATCTAAATAAGAAAATAGCCGGCCCTGTAAAAGTGGATCGTTTGTAAAGTCTATGCCCGGCACAACATTTCCTGGATGGAAGGCGACTTGCTCTGTTTCTGCGAAAACATTATCTACATTACGATTCAAGGTCATTTTTCCAATCTTTTTAACTGGCACTATCTCTTCGGGCCAAAGCTTAGTTGCGTCCAAAATATCAAAATCAAATTTAAACTCGTCCTCTGGCTCAAGCATTTGTACACCAAGCTCATATTCTGGATAATCACCGATCTCAATTGATTCCCATAAATCACGTCGCTGAAAATCCGGATCCTTTCCAGCAATAATTTGCGCTTCATCCCAAACGAGTGAATGTACACCTAACACAGGCTTCCAATGAAATTTCACAAATCTCGACTTTCCTTTGTCATTGACGAAACGGAAAGCATGAACACCGAACCCTTCCATCATTCGAAAACTTCTAGGTATTGCACGATCAGACATATGCCACATAATCATATGCGCAATTTCCTGATTGTTCGCCACAAAATCCCAAAATGTATCGTGGGCTGAGGCAGCTTGTGGCATTTCATTGTGAGGCTCAGGCTTTACCGCATGAATTAAGTCAGGAAACTTAATTGCATCCTGAATAAAAAAGACAGGTATATTATTTCCAACTAAATCATAATTGCCTTCATCGGTGTAAAACTTCGTCGCAAAACCACGTACATCACGTGCAGTATCCATCGATCCTAAGCTTCCAACTACAGTTGAAAATCTGACAAATACAGGTGTTTTCTTATTAGGGTCCTGTAGAAAGCCTGCTTTAGTATATTCTTTCATCGATTCGTACAGCTCAAATTCTCCATGTGCCGCAAAACCTCTCGCATGCACTACACGCTCTGGAATACGCTCATGATCAAAATGCGTCATTTTTTCTCGAAAGTGAAAATCCTCCATAATGGTTGGCCCACGAACGCCAGCCTTCAACGAATCCTCATCATTCGAAACTTTTAGCCCCTGATTCGTCGTCATCTTTTTTCCTTCATTATCGACACGAAACTGCTCTAGCTGCTGATCTTTCGCATTCTCATCTAAATTTTTGCCCTGATTCGACTTAGATTTATCCACGCAATCCCCTTTCATTCCAATACTCATAATTCTCAATATATACTATATGTTTTTATAGAATAAACATGCTTTAAGGTATTTCTATGGAAGAATAATATCAATTTTTTCTTATTTTACGATAAAATTTGAAATTTTCAGCCCCTGATTTGACTGGGATTTATCGCAATACCCTTTTACACTCTTACTCCGACTATTGCCATGTACGCCAATCGCAATCATCGCTCAATGAAAAGTACTAGATAAATTTTCACTCTTCACAATAGCTACGATAAACTTCATCAACAGAGAATCTTTCATATATAATTTGCTCTATCTACTCACAATTAAATGTAGGTATTTAGTAATTACTCTCCAATTAATCTAGCCAATAAATAATAATACTGTACAATAATTAATGAATATTCAATATGGAGGAACCGCTATTGAAAAAATGGTTATTATTAAGCATATTTTTAGGAATGGTGTTATCGGTCGATTTTAAAGCGGAGGCGTCCAGGATATCTTATTTTGATAAGTTTATGAAAGATGCGCCGTTTTTGCCCGTAAATGCACGAATTGAAAAAGTACCAGACTATTCCTATGATTATTACCGCATGCAGTTAGATGAGGATTCACTTGTGACCTTTACATTTGATGATCCAAGTAAAGGTTCCATTTTAGTTGCGTTATTGCAAGATGATGGCTCTGAAAACGGACGAAGCTTTGCCTTTATCCGTACTACGGAAGATGACGGGGATGAAAATAAAACAGTTCAACAGCTGCAATTACGTGCCGGTTTGTATTATGTACGAATTGATGGACCTGAGGAAAAACCGTACAATGCGACGTACACGGTTGCACCACTAAAGTCGCCTATTGATGTAGAACCGAACAATAAGGTACAGGAAGCAAACCCAATTGCACTTAATACACCGATTAAAAGTGTAGGGACTATCGATGCTTTCGATGATTATTATAGGTTTACATTGGATGAAACAAGTAAAGTAACGTTACGAACAGCAAAATTTAATCTGCAATCATTCGATCAGTCAGTTAAATTATTGTATGTAGATATTGATGACAATAAAGGTCATCGTTATTTAGCAACGACGACAACTCCTGATTTCCCCAAATCGGATACGGAAGTTTTACCACCAGGAACGTATACGTTAAAAGTGAGTGCGAGCACTTCTGGGTATAATCCGACATATCAATTTATAGTAAAGACTGAAGCTATTGATCACCCTGAGACCTATAAAAATAGTATTTTTGGTACGACACTTAAAGCTGGCAAAAAGATTCGTGGCTTTTTAGGGCGTAACGATGATTACTATTTTACTTTAGATCATGATCAAAAGGTGAAGTTTACAATTACGACCGATTCAAAGGAAATAATGAGCGCAATCCTTGAAAAAGCTAATGAAAGCGGGGAATATCGACAAATTATAGATTATCAGTATGTGCAACAGCAAGGGCTATATACTATTACGGCACTGTTACAGGCAGGGAATTATAAAATGGAGCCGTCTACACGTTGGCAACAACAAAATGAAGTGAATTATACCATTCAATTTGATGAAGTAACGTATAGCGATGTGCCTACAACTTATCGTTATTATAGCGAAATTATGAGTCTATCAGCTATGGGGATTATTCAAGGGTATCCTGATGGACAGTTTAAACCAACAAATTCGATTACTCGTCGACAAGTGTTTACAATGTTATCTCGTTATAATGATTTACATTTAACACCAATACGTGAAATGATTCAGTTCAAAGATATAATACGTTTTAGTGCGGATTATACGCTTATTCTACCGTTTTATAGCGCAGGGATCATTGATGGCTCAAATGGAAAAATGGATTTAAGCAGTAACTTAACACGTGCTCAGCTTGCGAAAATTTTAGTTAATACGTTTGATTTAAAAATGAAGGGTACTTCAACAGAATTTAACGATGTATCGTCAAAGCATTATGCTTATAATTATATTCAAATTTTAGCATCAAATGGCATTACGAAGGGTAGTTACGGTAATTTCATGCCAAACGAACCAGTAAGCCGTGAACATTTTTCTCTGTTTTTATATCGTTTATTTGAAAACATGAAGGAATCGTAATTTAAAACATCCTTGAAAGAGAAAAAGAGGCTGGGACAAAAAAGAAAAAATGTTAGACCGATTGTATTGGTCTAACATTTTTTTGATTTAGGAAGGAATACTCTAATCATCGAAGCGAAAAAGTTATTATCTATTTTCGCTATTTTTCAAAATAATCGAGTTCTGTCCCAGCCTCTTTTTTTTGTTTAGTTTGGACATCACATTTGAATGGCGTGTTATTACACATAACGCAAATGTTAGTAAAAAATCATAATTCATGCTTATTATTTTTTTCTTGTATAGTCATCGTGCATATCAAGAATTTATTATACATATTTTAAACATTTCCCTATAACAAAACCTTCATCGGCTAGTGAAGTGGCCCCAGTTAGATTTTTATCTAACAACCGGGATCCGCTTCAAATCAGCCTATCAAGGTTTTTTCGTCTCTATTCAGTTATCTTTATTTAAACGATTGAGCAGCAGCCACAGCTTTTTTCCACCCTGCATAGATTTCTTCACGATGTGAGTCATCCATATCAGGTGTGAACTGACGATCTAAATTCCAATACTCACTAATTTCATCTGTCGAGTTCCAGAAGCCAACTGCTAAACCTGCTAAGTACGCAGCACCTAAAGCTGTTGTTTCATTAACGACTGGACGATCAACAGGTACATTTAATAAATCTGATTGGAATTGCATTAAGAAATTATTTGAAACAGCCCCACCATCTACACGTAATTTTGACAACGGTATATTGGCATCAGCTTCCATCGCACCAAGTACGTCTTTTGTTTGATACGCCAACGCTTCTAATGTTGCACGTACAAAATGTTCTTTAGAAGTACCACGAGTTAAACCGAAGACTGCACCTCGTACATCTGAATCCCAATAAGGTGTTCCTAGGCCAACGAATGCAGGAACAACATAAACACCTTCAGTTGACTCTACACGCGCAGCATATTGCTCAGATTCTGAGGCAGAACGGAACATTCGTAAGCCATCACGTAGCCATTGAATCGCGGAACCAGCTACGAAAATGCTTCCTTCTAAAGCGTACGTTACTTTGCCATTTAAGCCCCATGCCAGCGTAGTTAATAAGCCATTTTCTGATTTCACTGCTTTTTCACCAGTATTCATCAACATAAAGCAGCCCGTACCGTAAGTATTTTTCACCATACCTTCTTCGAAACAAGCCTGACCGAATAGTGCAGCTTGTTGATCACCTGCAGCCCCTGCAATTGGAACAGCAGAGCCGAAGAACAGAGCTTCCTCCGTATAGCCATACACTTCTGAAGAAGGACGAACATCAGGAAGCATAGAAGCAGGAACGCCTAAAATGTCTAAAAGTTCTTCATCCCACTTTAAATCATAAATGTTGTACATTAGTGTACGAGAAGCATTTGAATAATCTGTAACATGGACTTTACCACCTGTTAATTTCCATATTAACCAAGTATCAATTGTACCGAATAATAAATCGCCTGCTTCAGCTTTTTCACGGGCACCTTCAACATTGTCTAAAATCCATTTTACTTTAGTACCTGAGAAGTAGGCATCGATTAATAAACCTGTTTTATCACGGAATAAGTCATTGTAACCGTTTTCTTTCAGTTCCTCACAAATAGCGTTTGTTTGGCGTGATTGCCAGACTATCGCATTATAAATTGGTTCCCCAGAATGTTTATCCCAAACAACAGTTGTTTCACGTTGGTTCGTAATACCGATCCCAGCAATTTGGTTTGATTCAATATTTTTTGCAGAAAGCACTGTAGCGATACAAGAAAGAATAGATGACCAAATTTCTTCTGCATGATGTTCAACCCATCCGGATTGTGGGAAATATTGCGGGAATTCTTGTTGTGCAACGTGGAGAATGCTCCCTTTTTCATCAAACAAAATAGCGCGTGAGCTTGTTGTACCTTGGTCCAAAGCTAAAATATATTTTTTTTCTGACATCGGTCATACCTCCAATTTTTTTAATTTCTTACTACTCTTCACTTATAATATTATTCACTGTCATTTGAGCACTGATAAAAATAATAATTACGATAATAGCTAATACCCAAAATGCGATACTATTTTCTCCCTCAAAAATTTGCTGGAAAAATAGGGCACCGAACGTACCACCGATAATTGGACCTACAACTGGAATCCATGCGTATGACCACCCTGAGTCACGTTTACCTGGGATTGGTAAGAAAAAGTGCGCAATACGTGGACCTAAGTCACGCGCAGGGTTTATTGCATAACCAGTAGGACCTCCTAATGCCATCCCGATGACTACAATTAACATACCAACTAGAAATGGATTTAAGCCATCCGTAATTGTATTTGTTCCTAATGCTAGAATACCTAAAACAAGTATAAATGTACCAATCATTTCTGAAATTAAGTTTGATAACGGATGTTTAATAGCTGGCATTGTAGAAAATACAGCTAGTTTCGCTTCCGGATCTTTCGTACCCTTCCAATGTGGTAAATACATAAAATAAACGAGTACCCCACCTAAAAATGCACCAATCAATTGTGCGGCAATGTACATAGGCACGTCTTCCCATGGGAAATTACCGATTGTAGCAAGCGCGATTGTTAAAGCAGGATTTAAATGAGCCCCACTAATACCACCAACAGCATATGCAGCCATAGCTACTCCTAGACCCCAAGCGAATGTAATCACTACCCATCCACCGCCAAAACCTTTCGATTTGTGCAGTGATACACCTGCAACAACGCCACCACCGAACAAAATAAGAATCATCGTGCCGACAAGTTCAGCTGTAAATGTTGACATACAAAAAGCCCCCTTTGTAAATAGTACACCTAGCAAAAAAATAAACCCACACTTAAACAAGCTGCACGTTTCAATGCAGATGAATAAATGTGGGTTCCTTTTCCTAACCACGCGCTTTTTAACTTATGTACATTGTAGAGAAAATAATATACATAGTCAACAATATTTTTGGAAATTTTCCCACAACTTCTTATTTGATGTCGTAATCGCTACTGCTCCAGCTGATAACGCTTCCTCTATACTTTCAGCCGTGCGAACTAGCCCACCTGTAATAACAGGGATTTTTGTACGCTGGTGCACTTCTGAAATCATAGAAGGAATAATACCTGGTAATAATTCAATATAATCTGGCTTTGCTGATTCAATCATTGAAAAGCTTTTTTCAAGCGCGATCGTATCAATTAAAAAGACACGCTGAATAGCAATAATCCCACGAGCTTTTGCCTTTATTAACATATTAGAACGCGTGGAAATTATTCCTGCCGGACGGATATCATTGCATAAAAAATCAGCTGCAAAGTTGTCCGTTTTTAAGCCATGAATTAAATCTGCATGAATAATTAATTTTTTACCGTTCCGATCCGCCTCTCGTTTTATTGACATGAGCAAACTAATATGCACTTCTAATAGAACAATGTATTCGAATCGACTATTTAATATTTCATCAAATTGCTTCACTGTTCGTGCAGCGGGAATAATTTGTTGATTATTGAAATTCATTTGATTTCTCCTTTATATAAATCAATAATGCCTCGGCATAATCGCTTCGGAATCGGCTTTTTACTTAGGCCTGTACGAGGGCCGACACGATGTCGGTCATTTCGGTAATGCCACAGGAGGTGGCGTTTTTACCGATGCAGGTCAGTTAGCCGATATCGCATGGAGGCGATGATCTTAGGCTAACAATTCCTTTTCGATTCTAAGACATCCGCCAGAGGCTTAAAGAAGTTAAAAAGTCAGGTCGCCATTAAGACGACCTTCCTTTTTATTATAATGCAGTTGTAGCTCTTGTTATTTCTAAATTTAAATCTTTTTCAAATTGTGTACGTTGTTCAGGAGACCAATTTAATTGTTTTGCCATTTCATCTAATACTGCACCTTTATATTGTATAACAAGGGCGATATTAAAGAACATATAGGCTGTACGACGAATCATAAAGTCGTTTGGATGAACAACCATTTCATGATGGATACCATACAGTAGTTGAGCGTATAACCCTTGAGGTAAAACAGGATGCTGTTCTTTAGCATATTCAAAAACAGTGTCCACATTAGAACCGTAATGATGCGCTAAATGTTTTGCTTCCTCTTCCGATAATCCGATATCGACACCCATTTTTGTTCGTTTTGATACGAAGGCATCTAAGTTTTCAGAGCCGCCAACATCTCCACCAGATATACGAATATTCTTTGTATGACATGGTTTTGATGAAATACTAAAGCGTTGCTCTAGATCTTGTGCAATCTTATTTAAAACTGTTTCAGCCATTTTACGATAACCAGTTAATTTACCGCCAGCGATTGTCACAAGACCTGAAGGAGATTCCCATACTTCGTCCTTACGAGAAATTTCAGATGGATTTTTACCTTCTTCATGAATTAATGGGCGAACACCTGCCCAGCTTGATTCGATATCTTCATCTGTGACTTTTACTTTTGGGAACATGTAATGAATAGCCTTCATAATATAATCACGATCTTCTTGATGAATATTCATTTCGCGCGCATCGCCTTCGTAAAATGTATCTGTCGTTCCAACATATGTCTTCCCATTTCGAGGAATTGCAAATACCATACGACCATCAGGTGTATCAAAATAGACAGCTTGACGTAGTGGGAATTTAAATTCATCAAAAACGATATGCACACCTTTGGATAAAATTAAATGCTTACCATTTTGTTTCCCTTCAATAGTACGAACGTCATCTACCCATGGACCAGCAGCATTTACAACTTTTTTTGCACGAATATTAAATGCGTTCTGGGCAATCAAATCTTGTGCTACGATACCATTAATTTTCTTTTCGTCATTGTATAAAAAGTTTTCTGCTTTTGTATAGTTAATGAGTGTAGCACCTTTTTCGATGGCAGCTTTGGCAACTTCAACTGTCAGACGTGCATCATCAGTACGATATTCTACATAAACACCACCGCCACGTAATTCCTCAGCTTTGACTAAAGGTTCTTTTTCCATTGTTTTCGCAGCGTTTAACATATATCGACGCTCAGAACGTTTAACCCCTGCTAAAAAATCATAAACACGTAAACCAACATTCGTTGAGAATTTACCAAATGTGCCACCTGTATGGAATGGAAGTAGCATCCAAACTGGCGTTGTTACATGTGGTCCATTTTCATAAACGATTGCACGCTCTTTCCCTAATTCTGCAACCTCTTTTATTTCAAATTGTTTTAAATAACGAAGTCCACCGTGCACTAATTTTGTCGAACGACTAGAAGTCCCAGCAGCGTAGTCTTGCATCTCAACTAACGCTACAGATAGTCCACGAGCAATTGCATCAAGTGCGATACCACAACCTGTAATACCTCCACCAATCACCAATAAATCGTATTCTTTACTTTGTAATTCTTCAATCGTTTGTTGACGTTGTATTGCTGAAGCCGTACTCATAATAAAATTCCTCCTTAATTTAAGAACGAAAAAAAGAGACCATTAAAAGCACATGTACACAATGTACATATGTTTTTAATGGTCTCTCAATCGCTCAAACCTTATATTAACTTAACTTCATTGTAATGTGTTTAGAAAGAAAAGGCAAGTTCGATAGACTAAATCATACAAATACAAAATACCCTTTTCAATCATTTATAGGTTTAGAACGTTCATATGTACTGTTCAATTGTCATGGCTTCTGGTGTTATTTATTCCCCAATACAACAAATTTATTTATCTACATTTTGAATCATGGATAAATAAATCTTAATTGACGTTGTCGCATTGAAGAAGTCGCCCAGTCGTAACGAAGATCAACTTAATATATGTCATACTTTTAATAATTGTTATTCCCACCTCTTGTGTTGAAATATAAAAACAGCAGGTTTATGGACACCCGCTGAAGAAGTTAAAATATGTATTGTATCATTTCATGTATGTTGCAATAAGGATTATCACGGCTTTCCGTCTTGCGAAGTGCCATCATATCTGTGCAATTTTTAATAGCAACCTCATGTCGAAGTGCGATAGGTGCAATGACAGATTCATCCGCTTTATGACGAATATAACGTGTTATACCAAGATGCTGCTCCATCTTGTCATTTAATACTGCACGAGGATACTTTTCAGACATATCGACCTCTTCAAAATGCAATAGTAGCCATAATTCGAACGCTTCATTTGAATAGGCAATATGAATATTATTCTCCTCACAAAAGTCATTCACTTCCTCTAATTGTTTTTCCGTTAAATCATCCTTATCAAAAACAATCCAAACCTCATCAAAATATTGATAGCTTGAATCTCGATAGGCATGCTGAGCAAGCTTAATAGCCGAACGTTTAACGTTTTTTATTTTGACACTTACCAGTTTGGAGCGCTTTAAAATACGCAGTTGCTCAAAATAAATGCGTTCGGTTTCACCTTCACAATAAATTAAAATGGTTTTACGCAGTGTTCGATTCCCTTGCTGACGTACTCTCACTGCTCAGACACCTCCCACTTCCTATCAATTATGCCTCGGCTGTCGCACAGATAAATTGCCACCGGACTTGGCGTTCTTCGGCTGAATCCCTCTATTTTAGCGGGGTGTTTGGATACCCGTTGAAAGAAGTTAAATATTGATCTGATAAATATTCATTAATAACCGGTGTAGCCCCAAATTCTCCTTTTAAGTAACGCTTGGCATAGGAAATATCTCCACGTTTCTTCTGCAAATCTGCAAAATCGAATAAGGAGTATAACTCGGATTCATTTTTAAAGCTTTTATTTACAAACCATATTTGATCGGAACGAAGTGGCTGGTCTAATAAATCAATTTCATGACTTGTGACAACAAATTGATTCGTAACATTACGCTTGCTGTTCATAATGGCCATTAAAAATTCGCAGATGGACACATGAAATGCTGTATCAAATTCATCTATAAAAATAGTCTTCTCCTTATTGTATGCATCTACCATGACACATGCCAAATGCAGCATACGGACTGTCCCCTTCGAATCCATCGTCCAATTGATCGTCTCTGTCCCGATTGGCGCACCTGATTCATCGAACGATAAATAGTGCAAATCGATGTCCACTTCTTGAATAACCTCTGGCGTGTCAAAATCATAGCCAATTGTATTTTTCTCTCTACGCTCAACGCGTCTTGCCGTCACATCTTGTATAGAAAAGTCTGCAACCTTTAGCAACTTCATCACTTCTTTTTTAAAGGGCTCTTCTTCAAGTTTACGAATAAGTGGATGACTTGATAACCGATTCGCTTCATCTAAAAACAATATTTTATGTAAAAACCAATCAAATATTTTCGTAGCATCTGGGTCATTAAAGACATTTAATACTGATAAGAACGCTGTATTATTACGCGTATATTTTGTCAGCTCTTGCGCTGTGCTTTCGGCAGTTTCATACAAATATTCTGTCCCATCCCATTGTCTAGTAAAGAGCTGCTCTTTCAAAGATTTTGTCGTTTTAGTTAGCCCTTCATAAAGTACTTGTGAAGCATTATATTGAACCTCATAATCGTACAGTACCCCATCTAGGAATAATGAAATCATAAATTCTGTCGGTTTCCCTTGCTGACCTCCTAACTTAAACGGCTGGTAGGGCAAACGTAGTTGTTTAACATTATTCAGATTTTCAAAGTTAAACAATAAAGAACGTAAAATTTTTATGGCCGTGAATAAGTTCGATTTTCCACTTCCATTTGGTCCGAAAATAAAGGCACTTTTTACAAGGCGTAACGAGTCAAATTTCATCGTATGTGTGTCCTTTAATTTACGAATACGGCTTCCCGCCACCATTGAAAATAGTGTTTCATCTTTATAACTCAGGCAATTTTTCACTCTAAAATCTACTAGCATATTTGCAAGCCTCCGTTCCATTCCACAACATTCCTTTTAAAAATTAATTATACTATAGCCGTAAAAAAACACCTATGACTCCGTGTAGTGGTTCATCACCAAAAGTTGTGGATGACTTTTGTTAAAACGTCTAAAACGTAAATAGTTGATTAGAGTGGAGGCTGGGCGACTCATCGGGGATTAGCAATAGAGGAACTGAGGCTAAAAGCATCACATCCTGTGATAACGCCTCCGTGACCAACATCGTGTTGGCCCGAGACCCTGACGCGAAGCGAAGCGGGTAGAGGAACGAAGGCTAAGAGCATCACATCCTGTGATAGCGCCTTCGTGACCAACATCCTGTTGCCCCGACGCCCCCAGGAAGCTCTGCTCTGTGCGAAAGCGAAGCGTCAGCAACAAAGCGCTCAGCCGGAACGGAAATCAACCACACATTTTGGTAATGCCCCTGCGTAATTCCAATAATAAAATGCACACTTTAGGATGAAGGATAAGTTTTCATCAGTAATTAAAAATAAAAAAAGACGATTTTCCCTTTATGAAAGAGTAAATCGCCTTTACTTTTTATATTTCCACTATCTTTTCATCTTGTAACGCTTGCAATGTACGCTCTATACCTTCCGCAAATGAAATTTTTGGCCTCCACCCTATTGCTTTTGCTAACTTTTCATTATTTAAAAACGAATGCTCAATATCTCCCTCTCTTGCAGGAGCATATTGAATTTCTAAAGGATGATTTAAATGCTGCAATAATAAAATGACTTGATGAATCGACCATGCCTCATTCGTTGATACATTATAAATGCCTTGTAATCTAGCCTGTACACCGGCATAAATAGCATCCGCAATGTCCTCTACATATATGAAATCTCTTGTTTGCTCTCCCTCTCCATAAATTGTAAAGGGCTTTCCTTCTATACTGCTTTTTAGCATACAAGGAATAACCGCTGCTTCGCCCTGCATACGTTGTCCTGGACCGAATACATTAGCAAATCTATAAATTAATGTTGGTAAACGGTAATCTTTTTGCCATTTTTCGCAGTATGACTCACCAATACTTTTGTTTAATCCATACATTGAAATCGGTTCACTAACATCTGTTTCTTCTATTGGAGGATAGTGACTATCTCCATAAACAGCTGCTGACGAGGCGAAAACGAAATGCTTTACCTTATATTTTGACGATAAGAAGAGCATCTGACTAAGCCCTACGATATTCGATAAAACATCCTTTACTGGCTCTTGTATCGATTTTTGGACACTCGTTTGCGCTGCACAATGGATGACCACATCAAATGATGTTTCTCTAAAGAGATGCTCACAAACTTCATCTTCTACATTCAAAAGATAAGATTTATGTTCAAAGTCGACATTTCGTAAATGGCCTGTACTTAAATTATCAATAATATAAACATTTGCACCTTCTTTAGAAAAACGTCTTGCGACTGCACTACCAATAAAACCATATCCACCTGTCACTAATACATTCATCCCATCGCCCCCAAAAACTATATGATGTTTTATATGCAGTAATTACTAAAATTATGCAAGTAACTTATTTGTCGTGTTATTTTTTGGAAGGGATTTTCATGTAGATGAAAAAAAGTGCCCGATACGTATCGAGCACTTTTTACAAAAATCAATTATACCTCGGCATAATTGCATCCGGAAACGACTTTGGGCCAACGTGATGTTGATCACTCAGTCTTGTGTTGTTGTTGTTGCTGACGCTTCGCTTTCGCACAGATAAAACCATGTTGCTGACGCTTCGCTTTCGCACAGATAAAACCGTGTTGCTGTCGCTTCGCTTTCGCACAGATAAAACCGTGTTGCTGTCGCTTCGCTTTCGCACAGATAAATTGCTACAGGACTTGGCGTTCTTAGACTGAGTTCCTCTATTTAAGCTGAAAGAAGTTAAGCTGGGTTTACTTCCAGTTCAACTGTAATTTTGATGTCTTTACCAACTAGAACTCCGCCAGTTTCTAAAGCAGCATTCCAAGTTAGGCCAAATTCTTCACGATTAATTGATGTTGTAGATTCGAAGCCATAAACTTCTTGGCCCCATGGATTTGTACCTTTACCATTAAATTCAGTATTAAATGTTACTGATTTCGTTACGTCTTTAATTGTTAAATCACCTGTAATCGCATATTCATCATCCGATTTTTTTGTAATGTTTGTTGATTTGAATGTGATTGTTGGATATTTTTCAGCATCGAAGAAATCTGCTGCTTTTAAGTGATTATCACGATCTTCACTACGTGTGTTAATGCTAGCTGCATCAATTGTAAAACTAATGTTTGCTGTTGTTAAATCAGCAAGATCTGCCGCTTCAATATTTGCTGAATAAGTATCGAATACACCTTTTACTTTTGATACCATCATGTGCTTTACTTGAAAGTTAATTGCTGAGTGTCCTAAATCAATATTCCATTTTGCCATTTTAAATTCCTCCAATAAAATAATTTTTATCTCGATTTCGAGATATATGTTAAAATATGAAGCAACTACATTAATTATGTTCCCCAAAATTTAACGGATAAACATTTGTAGTTACTTTTTTCGTACATGTTAGTTACGAAAAGTAATCAATTACTTTATGTAACTTACTGTACATTAATAATTTACTTACGTCAAGTTATTATTTAAAATTTTTTTTATAATTCGAGGTATCACTTTTTTTGAGTTAAGTAATTTATTTTTCGAGATTATTCTTCCTTAGCGGTTCTTCGTATTACCTGAGCGATTTCTCCAGCCCGGAAATAGATAAATAAAAAAGAAGCCTCCCCATGAAATGGGAAGCTCCTTATCTCAGCGTTTCACTAATTTACCTTGGACGACAAAACGATGGTCGTCACTCATGACAGAATCTTTACAAGTGGATAGCGTAAGAATTTTATCTTCTGGTCCAATCTCTACATTCATTTCGATTGCAGAGCGTGTTTGAATTTCATCTATAAATTTTAGGAATGTATCATCGCTCGTAAATTCTGTTTCAATGTAATAAAAATCAATTGTCGTTTCATAAGCAGCAAACACTTCGATATCATAGCCTTCATACAGAGTGTCTAAATAAATGACAGGATGTTCGTTTGCATATTGCTGATTTAAGTAATTCTTAAGACTCCCAAACATCGTACTATTCTTCATGGCATGGCCATACAAAATAGTATTTTGGTTTATATCCTGCACATTATTACGATAGTCCATAAATACACTGCCCGCACGACTTTCTCGATCTTTAAAATTATGATCTAAATAAAAATCATTATTTTCAGCTTGTAGGATAGGATTATTGAGCTTTGTCCCGTCTGCAGAAATCCAACCAACAATATTTTTATTTACCGATAGTAAATCATTGAATTGTGCACGGATTGTAAATGGCGTTGATGAGCTTTCCTCCACTTCATCTTCTAACGAAGCCAATGTTGATTGATAAATCGTTTGTGCTTCTTCCAGTGATTTTGAAGTCTCATAGTACGTGTATAAGTACTTGGTTAATGCAAAGCCTGAGTATAAGAATATTGCTAAATATATAAATGTTAAAAACTTAGATCTCCATTTTTTCATCGTGTCACCAGTTATATTCCAAGAGGGACCATGTAAAATCCATGCTGCTCATCCTCATTGAAAATAGCTTCAACACCATAGACTTCTTTAATAACTTCCCTTGTAATAACGTTACGTGGTGCTCCCTCAGCTATTATTTGTCCAGCTTTCATCAGAATGATTTGATCGCTATAGCGAATCGCCTGATTTATATCGTGAAGTACCATAACGATTGTTAAGCCATGTTCCTCATTTAACGCCTTTACAAGCTCCAATAACTCAATTTGATAATAAATATCCAAATATGTTGTCGGCTCATCCAAACATAAAATTTCAGATTGCTGCGCTAAAGCCATAGCAATCCACACTCGCTGACGTTCCCCACCTGATAAAGCCTCTAAATCGGTATCTCTTTTTTCTAGTAAGTTTGTGCAAGTAAGTGCCCATTCAATAGCTTTGGCATCTTCCTCTTCATTTCTTTTTAACATTGTACGATATGGTAAACGTCCAAAACTCACTAATTTTTCTATTGTTAAATCTTTTGGCACATCATTTTGCTGATAGACAATCGCAAGTTTTTTTGCAAACTCTTTTGGCTTGTAGAGTACCAAATCCTTGTTTTCTAAAGATGCATCCCCCGATATCGGTATATTGTTGCGAGACATAACACTTAATAATGTTGATTTTCCACAGCCGTTTGGTCCGATAATCGTTGTGATTTTGCCCTTTTGAATTGTCGTCGATACACCATCTAAATGATTTCGAATATTATCATGCGATACGATAATATCTTGTATTTCCATGTTTCCTCACTCTTTTCGTAATAGGAATATTAAGAATGGTCCACCGATAATCGCCATAATGGTTGAAGCTGGTATTTCAAGTGGTGCAGCCATTGTGCGACCAATCGTATCCGCCACTAATATTAATAAAGCTCCAGCTAATGCTGTAAAAGGTATAAGCACCTTATGATCATGTCCAACTAATCGACGAGAAATATGTGGTACTAACAGACCGACGAACGAGATAACTCCTGCAACGACAACGGAAACAGCTGATAATAGTACCGCGACAGCAGCTATTAATAGACGAGCACGAGCTACATGAAAGCCTAGACTTTTTGCTGTTTTGTCTTGTAATACTAGGAGATTACACCAACTATATAACGCAAAGGCAGCTAGTAATCCGACAGTACCATAAGTAACAATTGTTGATACGTCCTTCCACGTACGCATCGTTAAGTTTGAACCTATAACGCTGGAAGCTGAAGTATTCAATGAGCCACCTAAACTGATGAAAGTCTCTGTTAACCCCGTGAACATTGCATTAATAGCAATCCCGACTAAAATAAGCTTCAACGGACTTAAGCCTGACTTCCATGACAACGCAAAGACGAGTGCGCAGGCAAATGCCCCACCCATAAATGCTAATACAGGTGTCATAAAAAATAGTGCTGGAAAGAAGGAAATAATAAAGAGCTGGACAAATGCCGCTCCAGAAGATATACCAATAACCCCAGCATCCGCTAACGGGTTACGCATCACTGATTGTAATAGTACCCCTGAGACCGAAAGTGCTGCACCCGCAAATAACGCAACAATGATTCGTGGAAATCGCAAATCCCGGATAGCCTCCATTTGACTATTTCCTTCATCAAATAATGCACCTATAAATTCAAAAAAGCCCATTTTAATGCTACCTGTTGTTGCTGCATAAACTGCTGAGACAAGTAATAATACAATTACAATTGAAAAGCTTACAATTTTTTTTGTCATACCGGACTTCCCTTTTCTTTTCAAATTCCATTATGTTATATGTACATCTACATCTTTGCTTAAAACATATATAAGAAAAGCGCTCTATAACAAGGCTATGCTTGCGATACGAGCGACATTTCTAGTTTCTATTTACGATAGAAGATTTCCATTAGCTGTCCTAAAGCCTGAGGCACTTGTAATGAAGCTGTAGTACCGAACAATTCTTCCTCTAAATCATAGACTTTGCCGTTTTTTACTGCGTCAAAATGCTTCCATATATCATTCGTTTTAAATTCCTCATCAAACATTCTTACTACTTCATCTGGCATACCGTGTGATAGTCGTAAAATAATATCAGGGTTACTGCTATGCAAGTACTCAGTATTCGAAGACAAGTATTCAGCGTCCTGCCCCTCCATCACATTAATACCACCTGCACGTTTCACAAGGTCTCCTGCATAGGAGTTTTCAGTTGCAACTAAATAACTACCCGGAATGCCAAGTAAAATTAATACACGAGGTCCCTCTTTGTTCTCAGCAACCGTTTGGACAGCATCAATATTTTTTTGTAATCCATTCACTAACTTCTCGGCTTGTTCTATACGATTATAGCGTTTACCAAGTGTTTTAATCTCGGATAACATAGCATCAACACTTTGAAAGTTTAAAAAATGTACCGGTATTTTTAACTGCTCGAATTTATCTTGTAAATCATACTCCAACGTTGAAACTGATAACACATCAGTTGGATTTAATGATTTAACAATCTCCATATCTGGCTCCATTGCATTACCGATAGTAGGCAGTTCATTGAAGCGTTTTGCTAATGTTTTTTCTGTTTCAGGCACTGCTATAGCGTCCAATTCAAGCTTATCTAAAATATCTGCAATAACGACCGTTCCTGCAATAATACGATGTTCATTCTCATCAGTTGTTTCAGCTGATGGTTGTGCTTTTTCCGTAGGCGTCTCAGACTTTTGTTGCTTATTTCCATCACTACAGCCAGCGACTGCCAAAAGTAATGTCATAAGCGCCATCATGAGCAACCTACATTTCCAATTCTTTCGCATAAAGTCATCTCCTACTTATTTCTGTTCCGTCACATCTTTTCTTGAATTTTTTAAACGGCGAACGAGCAATAAGCCCGATAAAAGACAAGTTACTACTAGCAATACTATCTTTACAATGTTCAGCCGAGCAAGCTGCTGATCGACTTTAGAATCCTTCGTTATTTTTTTTGAAGTTTCTTCTTTAACATCAGCTTTCTTGTCGTCTTCCTCATCCTCAATAGGTGCATCAAGCGTTCGATCAAATGCTAACCGCTCCTCCTTAGGCACAGTTAATGTAGGCTGAAATGATGGCAGTGGCCGTAACATCTGAGGCTGTTTGACCGCAGTCTCATATTGTGTTACCACTGGTACCTTTTTCATTCCCTCTTTAACAATAACAGGTGCCTTTTTTACTTCCTCTTTAACAATAACAGGTGGCTTTTCACTCGCTACTTGCTTAGAGGGTTCTTTTGTAGAAGGCTTATTTAACAACTTTGCTACTTGCTGTTGATCGAACTTTAGATTTACGAAATATTGATGGTGATAAGAAATATCAGGTATATCAACTTTAACCCACATACGTATTGGCTTTTCAAAATTACTAATTTCAAATTCAACAATTCTAGTATTGTCTACAAGTGAAATAAGCTTTGGTTCCACTTGGTTTCCTTGTTGATCTACAGTTAATCCTGTTATCCAATTAGATTTTAAAATTGTCATATGGGCATAATATTTACCGTTTTTTTCTTTTATTTTCGCAACAGGATTTACATACGTATTCATAATGGATTGTTCGTTTTTTCCATCTACTAATAATACGTAATTCATTGACCATTCCTTATCATAGATTTCTTCTGAAGGAGATTCTTTACTATCGTTTTCCGGAATAACTTCCTCATCCTTAGGTCCAATTATTGAAAGGGTTGTTAATTGTAATTGAAGCTCCTGGGAAAAAGGGAGATATTCCTCAGAGGATGAAAGTGCCATCTTGCCTTTAATGATAATAGGCTGATGTAAATCCTTGACATCAAATTGAACTAAATTTTCAGTCTGAACGTTTGACGAAAGCTCATTTTCCAGCTGTTCGATATGTATATCTCTTATACTCAATGGCTGATTTATAGTTAAATTCAAGCTATATTGACCGTTCTTCACATCAATTGTCGCCAATTCACTAAAAATATTGTCTTTCCCTCCATCTAGAGATGAAAAACTTAGTTCAACTTGATAGCTCCCATTTTCTAATACAGATTCTTCAGCTTTTGCCTGAAGCCATACAAATGGAGGGAGAAACATCAGTAAAATAGTACTCAACACGAATACTCGAAATATTTTTCTATTGTTAATCACTGTGTAAATTCCTCCAAATTCTTTAAGAACACAGTAACTTCCTTCCTCGATTAAGTGAGAAAGGAAGTTGCTGTAACCGTATTATTTATTCATGTATTGTAATGAGCCATTTAAAATTTTTGCCATATGTGCGCGTTTTAATGGACTGCTTGCATTAATAACAGTTTTACCTTTAGCATCGACAGATCCAGTCATGATTTTACCTGCATATAAAAACGCAAATGCTTTTCTCGCTTCTTCACTTTTAACAGTTGCACCATCAGCATAATAAGACAAACTTGGATCACCATAGTTCATTTCTTTTCCTGCAACATGCGTTACTGTTCGGTAAATCATCACTGCAGCTTGTTGACGAGTAAGTGTGTCATTTGGTTTAAAGTTCTCAGCTTTCATAACAATTCCAGCTTCAGTTAAAGCATTAATTGCTTGTACACGTTCTGCATCAAGTTTCGCTGTATCTTTAAATCCAGCATCTTTTGTTGAAGATACATTTAATGAACGAGCAATCATTAACGCAAATTGAGAGCGTGTAATATTGTCATTTGGTTTAAAGTAATCTTGACCCTTAACAATTCCCTTGCTATATAATGCTAGAATCGCATCTTTATTAGCATCATTACTAATATCCTTAAATGGATTCACCACTGGTTTCACTGCGCCTTCCACAGCAAAACTAAATTGAACTTGGTGGTTCGAATCATAGTTCACGCCTTTGTCTGGCTCATTTACAACAATATGCAGCTGTGCATTCACAAGTTTCTTTAAGTCTGCCACTTCAAATGAGTACTTACTTGTATTTGTTGCATCGTCTTTACTTACTAAAGTAGCTTCTTTTCCCTCTACTTTAAATCCTTTAACATATTGACCTTGAGGGAACGTCATAGTAACTATGTTTTTACCATTTACTACTGATACGTCTACTTTTGATTTAATATATTGCTTCATAATTGACTCTTCAGAAGTACCGTTTTTGTAAACAGTGACAGCCACTTCATTTACTTTAACTTCTTCTTTAACCTCTTCAGATTTACCACTTTCTACTGCTTTTAAATCAAAATCATACCACTTGTCCATATTAGCTGAAGCTACGACAACGTGGATTTTCGCTGATAATACTTCTCCAGCTACAACTGGAAAACTGTATGTAATTGTTCCATCTGCATTTTTCACTTCAGTAGCATCTACAAACTTATCACCTTGCTTCGTTTGTAAACCTGCGATCATTGGGGCAGATTTTGCTGCTACCGTTAATTTCGCCTCAAATTTCCCATCCTTTTCAACGATTGTACCTTGTGTTACAAGATGAGAACTAATTGCAGGTTGTGGTTCTGTTGTTCCAGGCTTAAAAGTTTGGAAATCTACAATAGTACCAGTATTCTCAGATTTAGTAGCTTCTGCTTTTACTTCAGTATTTGTAGTCGTTACTTCAGCAACCTTTGCAGATGCAAATGATGGTACTGAAAGTGAAGCTGCTAACAATGAAGCTAGTACTATTTTTGTTGCGCGTGATTGACGTTTTTTAGCCATTATTGACCCTCCGTTTTTGTTTGTAGTTTTTTTCTATAAAGTAAAAATGCTGATCCAACTAATGCAACAATCAATACATATGGTGTTGTATCGCTTGTTTGTGGATTCGGCACATGACTTTCAGAAGAATTTGTTGGAGCATTAGTCGTTTTCGAATCAGATGCTTTCGTTGAAGCATCAGTCGTTTTCATTTCAGATGCTTTTACTACTGTTGCGCTTCCTGCAGATGCCGCATCAAATACTAGTGAAACGCTGTATTCGTGATGATAATTAATATCGTCAATATCAATTTTCATAGCAGTTACAACTGGTTTCGTTAAATCTTTCACTGTAAATTGTACGATACGAGTATCAGCTGCTTTATTTTCACTAACTACAGTTGCTCCACCTGGTGGTTGGAACTTTGTAATCCATGCACTATTTTTCAATGTAATTTGTACAGTAGCTGTCCCATTTTTCAATGTGACCTTTGCTGGTTTTAGAAAATAATCATTCGCAATGGATACAGAGTTACTTTCAGGTTTATTGACCTGATATTGTATCGAATGTGTGCCGTCAGCTAGTTGGGCAGACGCTTGCGGTAATGCAAAGTTACATACAAACAAAGTTACAAGCATAACGAACATCATTAATTTCTTCATGTGTTGTACGCCTCCTCTAAAATAATAGAAAAATTCAATTCCATAAAAACATGATTGAAAGCACCCTTCGGAATGAAAATCATTCTCAATTGAATCTCTATTACCAAGAATACGTGTTAATGCCAGTGAATGTCAACCATAAAGCCAAACTTGTCCTCAATATGTCAAAATTACCTTAAAAAAAGAAAATATCACACGAAAAACATGTGATATTTCCTATTTTTAATAGAAAAGCACTCTTTCTATTCATTAATCTCAACTAGAAATCTAGTATATTCAAGAAATTATTTCAATGATCCCTATAAGAATTAGTAACCATCCCGAAATAGCGGTTGAGTGTTTTCCTATGAATGTCTTTGTCAGTAAACCTCCAAAGTGAACACCCGCACCTACTGTTATGAACGAAAAGAAACCGATAGAAATTACTGTCCATATTGCAGAAATACCATTGGCTCCAAGTGCTATTCCCCCGGCTAAACAATTGGCTGATAAGACAAAGCCGAGCGTCATTGCTTCTCGAAATGAAATGATATAATTTTTATCCTCATCAAATACTTCAGGGTTTTCTAATAGCCCTTGGTTAGACAGGCGACTAGATAATAAAGTCCATATCCCAATAACACAAAGCAAAAGACTTCCTATTAAATTTGCGAAATCTGGAGAGACATAATCAATAACTACGCTCCCAGCTGTAACTGCAACGTATGTGACGATCATTGAAATAAGGGCAATAACCGCATTGGATAATACGGGTATTTTCACTCGCTTAATACCATAAGCGAGACCAATTCCTAAATTATCTAAGTTGGCAGCTATCCCAATAAGAATGATGGCTATCCAATGCATTCCTTTCCTCCTCAATAACGTAAAATCCATTCTCACATATGATATGAAAGGAAAAAATTTTTGTTCATTCATACTTTGAATGGAATTGCTTATGGAGGGCATTGGATTACTTGCGGGAGAATTAAATTATCTTATTCAACGTCTTGCCACGTGGGTACTATTTACTATTCTATAGCTTAAAATTATTTAATTGTTGAGAAATCTTTTCAGCGATACTTGCAGTTTGAACGGATGATTTTGCTACATGCTGTATAGCTTGTAATGTTTCTGAAATACTATTTGCTATCCCATTTGAATGGTCTGATGACTCTATTGCGACAGTAGATACATTTTCAATCGCTTTTTGTATTTCTAGCATAGAATACTTCATCGTTCCAACAAAAGTTGTCACTTCAGTTATTAATGTATTAAAGTACGTAGCATCTTCTTCATATTGAATTCCGCTGTTTTGGAAAAGTTCATAATCAGGTGTTACTTTATCGTCTATAAAGTGTAAAAGCTCTTGAGCATTAGTAGACACATTCTTAAATGCTTTTTCTACATCACTTGTAACAATCTGTATTTTTTGAACGGTTTCAGATGATTGTTCGGCTAATTTTCGCACTTCATCAGCGACAACAGCAAAACCTTTACCTTGCTCTCCTGCTCTGGCAGCTTCGATAGCTGCATTGAATGCTAACAAATTCGTTTGATCTGCAATATCTGCTATTGTGTCAGACATTACTTTTACTTCAGATACGATTTGTCCGGCTTGAATCGCTTCTAAAACTAGCTTTTGTTTGTCATCATATAGATTACGAGCTGTACTAAATGCTTGAATAGCTGTTTCTTTAATATCAATAGCTCTCTCTTTTACTTTTTCTGAGAAATTAAGACTATATTTGGTTTTCTCATTTAATTTTTCCGTACTATCAAGCACTTCGATTGCAGTCGCGTTTAATTGCTCAGTTGTTGCACTTAGTGTAGTACTTCCCATAGCAACTTCCTTTGAGGTAGTATCAATTTCATTCATTGAAGCAGTAATTTCCTCAATAGTTGCACTTAAATCTTCACTTAAATTTCCCATTTGTGTTGAGGTACTATTTACATTAGAAACAAGTTCCTGAATATGTGTAACAGAATGGTTCAAACCTTGCGTAATTCTCCCTAGATCATCCGGATATATTACCTCAGCATGTCGCGTTAAATCACCATCTTCAACTTGGTTGATCGCCATAACCTAACGTTGATTTTCGTTCCGACTGTGCGATTTCCTGTGGCATCGGTCCAACACATGTTTTTTGTGCGAAAGCGAAGCGTCAGCAACATGGTTTTATCTGTGCGAAAGCGAAGCGTCAGCAACATGGTTTTATCTGTGCGAAAGCGAAGCGTCAGCAACACGGTTTTATCTGTGCGAAAGCGAAGCGTCAGCAACAACAACAACAACACGATATTGTTCTGAGGACGTTATCACAGAAGGTGATAGTTTTAGCCTTCGTTCCACTATTATTTCCCAATGAGTCGCCTAGTTGTAACGAAAATCAACTTATATAAATGGCATCTAAAATTTTCGTTGACCTAATTAGATTTAACAAAATTGATTAATTGTGGAAATTAAAAGTTATATTTCTCCTATATCTTGGAGTTAGATTACAGAAAAATACTATCTTTTTGAATAACTTTTTCAATAAATACTTCTACTAAATTAGGGTCAAACTTAATACCCTTCTGTTCTTTTAAATAAGAAAGAGCTTCTTCCTTTGTCCAAGCTTTTTTATAAGCTCTATCACTAACTAAAGCGTCGTAAACATCTACTATAGATATTACCCTCGCTTCAAAAGGAATTTCTTCTCCTTTTAACCCCATTGGATATCCTGTTCCATCCCAATTCTCATGATGATATTTAATAATATTTTCAGCTATTTTTTTGTCATCAAAAACTTTATTGTTCATTTCATTAGATAGTTTATTCAATACATCTACACCCATAAGAGGATGCATCTTCACAATTTTTTTCTCATAGACTGTTAGTGTCCCTGTTTTATACAGAATTGATTCCGGTATTCCAGATTTTCCAATGTCATGTAAAACACTGTATTCTATAATTTTACTAACATACTCTATCGATAAATTATACGTTTTATCTTCGAAGAGGCTTAGCAACAATTCCTCTGCTAAATTTTGCACGTTCAGAAGATGTTCTGCTATATTTACATCGCGCATTTCACTTGACAGAGCTAACAACTGAAATAGCTCCTTGTGCTCTACTTTCTTCTGATTCACTTCATCTATCAATAGTTGTTCTGCTAAGCGCATGACTCCTACATAATAAATAATTCCTTCTATTTCAATTGGCGTAATCGTTATAAATGAGTATCTTAGCTCTAAAGATATGTTGACATGAACCATTGTCCCAGACCATGGCTGTCCTTTTTTCAATGTACTTTTTAACGATTTATACATAACAAATGGCGTTACCCTCGATTTTAAACTTTCTACTGGTAATCCAATAAGAAATTCTCTTTTACAGCCGGTGATCGTTTCATATTGTTGATTCACATCGATAATTAATTGATTTTCATCAATGATTACAACAGCATCACCTAATTTTAAATAGTATAATAATTCCTTCGGTATTTTTTTACACATTTAGAAGACCCCTTATCCATTGTTAAATTCTTTAGCACCTAGCAAGTCGGTTAAGCCGACAATGCAACTTCTTCAAATGCTTTACTTCATTCATTTACTACATTATCTATTTTTATATGAATCTCTTTGTTTTTTCTTTTCAAAAACATGAATCAACCTTCATTCATCTTCTTTACACTTCACTTAGTAAAGTTTTCAATAATAACTTATTTTGCTGTTGATATTTAGTAAAATAGATTTCCTGTAGTCTTTTTGATAACCTAGCATAATCGCTTTTTGAAGGGACTGAATTCCATACAAATATATCTTTGATGTCTTTTTTAATAGTTAAGTATAAGCGATCCGTTATTATTAACTCCGCATCTTCATCTTTAGAGCACAACTCAACATGGATAAAAAGACGTTTTATTTGACTGAATAGATAAGGATCATCATTTATCATTGAAAATACTTTTATTTTAATAGTATCTCTATTGGCAATATCAATTGTTTGTTTTAGTAATTTATGATATCTACCAATTAATATTTCTCTGCGTTCAAATACGATAGCGAAGGTCTGATTTTCCGTTAGACGATCATAAAACTGATTCATAATTTCTATTTGAGCCGTTTCATGCATTTCTAATCTCTTTTGATAAAGATCTTCTTTAAATAAAGTAGATGGACCAGAGAAGCTTAGAGTAAAATAATGAAGATGTATTAAATTGATAAAAAGTGCCCCATATTCTTCTACATCTAAAGTAACTGAAAAATGCTCGATGAACACTTCTATCCAATATAGAGTTGCTTGTACAAATAATTCCTGATTATGATGCTGTGCGAAGTTCATCAATAAACTTACATCATTATCTGTTTTATGATAAGGACGCATACAGCTAATGATCGAAAATAAAAACATTGTTTCTAATTCAATTTCCTCGTCTGATAAATCAGTAAATTCTCTAAATATATGCTTTAATTTTCTAGATAAATGCTCATAGTTATGATGATGTTTCGTAAAGTTTGCATACATTGGATGATATTCGATTAGGCATCCTAATTTTGCGCGTGATAAACAGATGGCCAGCCAATATAAAACTCGTTCGGAATAAGCTATATCTACTTCCTTCATTAAATCTAGTATTTCTTCTCTTGAAACTAGCGTAAATGGCCACTCTTCTCCCCAATACGAATTCCAGTAGAACAAGAAGTAAAAATAACGAAATTGCTTTTCTGTCCCTTCAAGGCTTACTTTTTCATAAGATGTATACTTCAATTGAAACTGATCTAACAAAGGCTTAACTTTTTTTATTCTTCGATACATGGATGCAACACTTGTGAAATTTTCCAAAACAAACGTATTGACATCATAAAATTTATTGTAAAAAATCTCATTAAAAGCTTTATAGGTTAACGAGTTTTTTAGATAATATCTTTCAACAGTCTTCATTGAAAAATTATTTTTATAATTTAGTTGAAAATACTTTTGCTCTTCTTTTTGGATAACAGCAGATTCAGTAATAAACTCTAAATCAATTGCTATCTCATCTACTATTTTCAAAATTGTCCTTTCAGACAGTTCCATCATTTGGGATAACTCTAAATTTGAAAATAGCCTCTGTTCATTGTAAATATGATGTAAAACATTCACCTTTTGCAAAGGTAATCGATCCAAAAAATTATACATAAAAACACCTCAATGTCTTCCACCAGTAAACCCTAGCTACGTCATAAAAATTAACGATTTATTTAATATTAGATAAGCTTATTTATTTCTTATCAATACATTCTATTCCCGTTTTTTACGACACTAAACATGATAAGTATTAATTTCAATACTTTATAACTACTCAGATCATCAAAGCTGCCAATCAGAAAGGTGTTACTGAATATTTCGCTCCCTTTATATACTCTCCTAAACAACAAATACGGCTTATTTTCATTAAATTCACTCATTTTATACAATCGTGAAAAAAGCCTCTTGTTTTCAACGATAGTTACACTATATCAGGCATTTTATAACAAGCAAAATCAGTTTTTGTTCGTTTTTGAACATATTTTGATAATGATAAAATCCACTCAAAACACCTACCTTTTCTAAGGGTCAAAATCTATTTTTTCATCTAGATACAAGCTCATCTACTGGATTTCATCTTAAGAGGGTGTTTCTCAACGCTTTTTCCTGAAAATTCACTTACGAAAACCCCACAGGATTTTACAAAGCTAGTGTAGAATAAAACGTCCTAAACACTTTCGAAGACAGAATATGCAAAGGGCTTTCAACCGCTCGTTTTAATGAAAAAAAGAGATGGATCAAATTAAGATACATCACCCTTCTTAGGGCCTTATAAAGCATGCGCTAGCTATATATACGCTGTAAATTGTGCGGTGTTAAAGATTTTCTTGAATATATACCTATATTTAAATTCGACATCTAAACTATCGCACTAACCATAAAATTGTTAAAATCAATTTTTGTTAGTTTTCCAACATATTTTGATAATCTTTTTTTATTGCAAATTTAAATTCATTCAAAACCATCCTTTTTGTACTCAAAAGTATTTAATTTACCTCCGTATCATGAAATGTATCCAATACAAATGATTTTACATAAAATACTTTTTGAATCGGTAAATACGCCACTCCTGTAGCATTACTGAAATGACCGACATCGTTTCACCCTAAGCCCGAAGCCCATTCCGACCGCATTGTTTATCTGTAGCGAAAGCAAAGCGGCAGCTACAATTATCCATATGCATACTTTATATATCATCCTTTTGAAGTCAATTTGACAAAAGTAACAACCTTTTGATAACTTTAAGTTGTTACTTGTTAATTTTTAGATACATATCATCCTATAATAAAGAAAGGGAGATCTTATGCGATTCAGTAAATTATTGAAGATAGGATTGGCTTTAGCAGTCATGTTCGTATTAACTGCTTGTAGCTCAGAAGGTGAAAGCACGAAAAATAAAGACAAAAATGAAGTGAACTTAGCCTATGTTGAATGGGATACTGAAATTGCCTCTACAAACGTAGTAGGTCAAGTTCTAGAAGATTTAGGATATGATGTAACACTAACACCACTGGATAACGGAATTATGTGGGAGGCTCTTGCTAAAGGAGAGGTCGATGGCATGGTGTCAGCTTGGCTACCACAAACACATGCCCCACAAGTTAAGAAGTACAAGGATAAAATAGACGACTTGGGTGAAAACCTAGCAGGTGCAAAAATTGGCTTAGTTGTCCCAAGTTATATGGACGTAAATTCTATCGAAGATTTAACAGATGAAGCTGGTAAAACGATCACTGGCATTGATCCAGGAGCAAATATGACAGCAACTACAGAAAATGCTTATAAAGAATATAAAAACCTAGAAGGTTGGAATGTAGTTACCTCATCTGCAGGCGCAATGACAGCAGCTCTTACTCAAGCGATTGCGAAAAATGAAGAAATCATCGTGACAGGTTGGTCTCCGCACTGGAAGTTTAATGCATTTGATTTAAAATATTTGGACGATCCTAAAGGTATATACGGAACTGAAGAATATATTGGTACATTTGCACGTAACGGATTGAAAGAAGATGATCCCGGAGCGTATAGTGTTCTAAAAAACTTCCACTGGACTCCAGAAGATATTGAACGTGTTATGTTTGATATTATGAAAGGCGATGATCCTAAAGAGGCAGCAAAAAAATGGATCAAAGAAAATGAAGATAAAGTTTCAGAATGGACAAAAGATGTAAAATAGTACAAATGACAAGTTTTATAAACGCGTCTAGCAATTTTACATATGAAGCAATATAGTTAAAAACAACAATACCTTCTGCACTTTAGTTGATGATGATTGGAACGTAAAGATTCTATCTTTACAATTAGGTCAAACGTCAAAATCCATTTCCTTTGCAGATTTTACCTAAAAAAGTCGATTTCCAGTACCATATGGAATCGACTTTTTTGTTTTATATCGCAATTGTGTGAGAAGTTGAGCATGGAGCACATATTTTATGAAAGCGATTCAGTTCAAATCATGTACTTTTCCGTATAAAACGCTTCACACCTAATATAACGAGTGATACAATGATGCCCCCAATAATCATCATACAAATAGAGATTAAGAGGCCGATTCCAGGCACTGATTCGTGGTAAGTTATGATTGGAGGAACTCCATATTGATGTGGAGAAACAGCAAACCTCATGATTTCTAAGTAGGCGAGGTGAAAACCAATTGATGTCCAGAGACTTCCTGTCCATAGACGGAGCAACTGCAAACATATTCCAAAGCTAAAAATTAAAATGATATAAAAGACGTTAATGGATACGCCTGGAGCAAGTCCAAAAAGCACTTGAATCTGACCAACTGCTATAGTGAATGCTACAAAAAGTAAGGTTTGAAGTAATACGGATAACCAAGCGGTGAATCGATAGCGTAAGACATCATATAACATACCTCGCAATCCAAATTCCTCTGGTAAAGCTTCATAAAAAAAAGCAAATAAAATATTCAAGGTTAGAGCAATAAACCACTGTTCGGAGGGATGCCATTTTTCAAAGTCTATCCACCCTTGAAAATTGCCTATGAAGAAGCCCAATGAAGCCAGTGCAATCGCCAAGATAACCCCAGAAATAAAATGATGTAGCCTTTTCCAAGAATATACCGGCGCCTTTGGTTTAACTCCAGTCAGTCGATAAACATGCTGATATAAATACAAAATAATAGGAATAACCAATCCACTCATCACAAGACCCTGAATCAAATGATTACTGGAAAGAGAAGCTAGGAACAGACCAGTGACTAACGTTGACCAGCCGGCGAGTACATAAAGTATCCATTTCAATATATTAATTTCCCCCTTAAAGCATTTTAATTGATTTATTTACATTGCTTAAAGTGTGTCTATAAACACAGCGCTAAATGTTGTATATATACTTTATACACAATATATACAAAAACATATGTATTTTCAAGCTAAATTATTATTGAAATGAAAAAACTTAAGGACTGTCCCAAAAGGCATTTTTCATTGCCTTTTGGGACAGTCCCCCTTGTTTGATAACCTTTATTTTAATACTTCCGGATGGAAACCATCTTTTTGGAAGTAATTTTGATGTGACCAAATATTTAACTTTTCTTTTTCTGCATCTTGCTGAATGTCTCTAAATTCATCCTCAAACGTATTGTTTGGTTTATGGATAAAGCGCACTGCTGCAAGTCCTTCTTTTAATAATGATTCTTGCAACATTACATCATCAATAAAGACATAAGCTAATAAGCGATCGTAGTTATCTGTTTCTGGTCCGACATCGTAAACCGCTTCAATCTTTTTGGCGTGTTCTAACAACTTAATCGTATAATCTCGCGCATCTTTAGCATAAGGCTGTGCCTCACCTTTGTTATAATTCATCTCTGGTGTATCTACCATCAATAGGCGAATTTTTTGTTTCTTGCCATTTATTGTCGCCTGAATTGTATCACCATCATATGCTTTAATATAATCTACATCAAAGCGTTGATTTCCTGTTTTTTCTTCGACATGTTCAATCGAAATAGCTCCATTCTGGTCAGTAGATGTTGTATCCTTTTCTTGAGCTGGTGATCTGCCAAAAATGATATACAATGCAACGGCAAGAATGATTGTACCACTCGTAATTAACGTTTTTATATCTTGCATTTTCATGTAGTAGGTCCCTCACAACTATTCATCTTCATTACACTTTAAGGAAGCTTCTAAAAGAAATCCTTAACTCATCAAAAGTCCTAAAAGTTTCACGATGTTTCTATTGTAAAATATCAGGCTACTACATTCAAGCTATGTAGTTGCAACAGCAACCCAATGGTTTGGAGAAACTTCAACAAGCTGACTATTTTCTATCTCATAATGTGTTTGTTTGTCTATATGTTCGGTATCCATATATTTTTTCTTCTCTATCGTAGGATCCGGAATTGGTATTGAGTGTAATAGAGCTTGTGTATACGGATGCTGTGGATTGGCGTACAGCTCCTCACTTTCTGCAAGCTCTACAATCTTCCCACCATACATGACAGCTACACGATCGCTAATATGTTTAACCATAGACAAATCATGAGCAATAAATAAGTATGTCAATCCTAGGCGCTGCTGTAAATCCTTTAACAAGTCTACAATCTGCTTTTGAATAGAAACATCAAGGGCTGAAAGTGGTTCATCACAAACGATAAAATTTGGCTCCACTGCTAAAGCTCTTGCGATGCCAATACGTTGGCGTTGTCCACCTGAAAATTCATGCGGATAACGCATTGCATGTTCTTTGTTTAAGCCTACAAGTTCAAGTAATTCCTCCACACGCTGATGACGCTCTTCATTCGTTTTAACGAGTTTATGAATATCTAGAGCTTCCCCAATAATATCTACTATTTTTTTTCGAGGATTCAACGAGGAATATGGATCTTGGAAAATAATTTGCATATGACGCCGCATTGCTTTAAGCTGCTTTTTCGTTAGTCTTGTAATTGGTACACCTTGATATAAAACTTCTCCATTCGTAGGCTGATGAAGCTGTAAAATCGTTCGACCTGTCGTAGATTTTCCTGAGCCCGATTCACCTACTAAACCTAATGTTTCTCCTGGGTATATATGGAACGATAAATCGTTGACAGCCTTTACCGTTTGACCATGCCCTAATGCGAAATCCTTTGAAAGATGTGTCACTTCGATTAATGGTTTATTTTTATCTAATTCAAGCTGTACATTCGTAATTTGCTTAGGCTGCTTTTTCTCATGGAGCTTTGGTAAAGCATTCAATAGTTTTTTAGTATAAGGATGTTGAGCATTCCTAAAGATTTCCTCTGTTGTACCTTGCTCAACAATCTCCCCTTCTTTCATAACAATAATTCGATCGCACATGCCAGCAACAACACCTAAATCATGAGTAATTAATAGGATTGAGGTGCCCATCTTTTTTTGCATGTCTCGCATTAATTTTAGGATTTGCGCTTGAATAGTTACATCAAGGGCTGTAGTCGGTTCATCTGCAATTAGTAAAGATGGTTGACAAGCAAGTGCCATGGCAATCATCACACGTTGGCGCATTCCTCCTGAAAACTCATGCGGATATTGTTTATATCGTTCTTCTGCATTTCGAATACCTACAAGCTTTAATAACTCTATTGTTTGCTTATAAGCCTCAGCTTTGGACATTGACTGATGCTTTATTAAACTTTCAGCTACTTGCTCTCCAATACGAATAGTTGGATTTGTAGATGTCATTGGATCTTGAAAAATCATACTAATATCTTGTCCGCGGATTGTCTCCATTTGTTTTTCGCTCATTGAAGTAATTTCTTGGCCTTTAAACAAAATATTTCCTGACTTTAGAAATGAAGGTGGTGATGGTAATAGACGCATAATTGAACGAGCCGTTACACTTTTTCCACTACCTGACTCTCCTACAATTCCGAGTGTTTCACCTTTATTTAAATGAAAGTTAACGCCTTTAACGGCTTCAAATTCTGTTTCTCCCGTTATAAAAGATACACGAAGATCGCTTATTTCTAGAAGCTTTTCACTCATTCAATCCATCCTTTTGTAAATTTTGTGATTGACTTAATTATTTGTATAACCCATACTTTACAATACTGATAGGAATTATACAATATAATTATAATCAATTATGCCTCGGCATAATTGCGTCCGGAATCGGCTTTGTGCTTGCACAAAGAACTCCTTTCCGATTTCCGTGACATCCGCCGGAGGCTTTAACTTCTTTCTACTGAAAGAAGTTGAATCTTTCACCCTGCAATCTGTTCAATAGGGCCTTACAAAAATGAGACAGCTACTACGCGTGTGTTGATGTTTTTTTGTCCATATTTTGGAATCTATTATTTTATTTATGTCTGGAGGAAATGCATGGTTATTTCAAAAGATCATTCTACAACTAAGGAACATGTATTCTTTTTTTCAGTTTATCAAAAGCTCATGCACCATAAGTCTTACAATGTGCTACTCTTTCTTTTAAGTATTTTAGTACACCCATTTACATACTTATCTCATTGGAAAAGAAAACATTCACATCAATACCGACAAGCTTTTGAGCTACGAAGTCAGTACTACAAAGAAAAGGGTTTGTTCGCACAATGGCAATTTAAATTTGCTGAGCAAGAATTAGCCAAAGCTAAGTTCTTTCATGAATTTGTGTCAGAAAAACAATTACAGGAAACTGCTTCGAAATTAGCAGAATCAAAAATACAGCAGTTAGTAGAGCAAGATTTATTAAAGGATGGTTTAGAAGATCCATCCTATTTACAATTTTTTAGTCAGCAACTTAAAAATAAAAAATTCGTTGCTCTTACTTTTTTACCAGCTATTTTATTTTATGTAGTCCTTCTATTGTGTGCGAATCCATTTCTACAATTTATTATTGAACGAATACTACAAAGTTTCATTGTTATTGTAGGTGTCGCGACACTAGTGTTTACAATTTTGTATTTGTCGCCATTCGATCCAGCGAGAAACTTACTTGGTGTTGCGGCAACAGCTGAGCAAATTGCTAACTTTAATCATATTCATGGTTTGGATCAGCCATATTTATCTCAATTATGGAATGCATTATCTGGTCTCTTCACATTTGATTTAGGTACTTCCTTTGCAGGGAAAGAAACTATTACACATAGCATTGTAAACAAGTTTCCTGTCACACTTGAAATAGCAATCCTATCACTATTAATGGCTATCGCTATTGCTATTCCGGTCGGCATTATTTCCGCTGTTCGTCCAAATTCATATTTGGATTATACATTTATGTTCATTGCCTTGATTGGATTATCCATTCCAAGCTTTTGGCAAGGCTTACTATTTATTTTAACGTTTGCCTTAAAGCTGCAATGGTTCCCAGCTACATATAATCCTCAAAACTGGCTTTCTTTAATAATGCCAATTATCGTCTTAGGAACATCCATTACGGCTTCCATTGCCCGTATGACCAGATCCAGTATGCTTGAGGTGATACATGAGGATTACATTATTACAGCGAGAGCTAAAGGCTTGAATGAATTTAAAGTGATTTCAAAGCATGCTATTCGCAATGCCATGATTCCTATTATTACGGTGATTGGACTTCTTTTTGGTGGAATGTTAGGTGGGGCATCTGTTACAGAAAAAGTTTTCAATATTAGTGGTATCGGTAGCTATATTGTTGATAAGCAGTTTATTCCGGACATTCCAGCTATCCTCGGTGGGGTCGTCTATATTGCTATTACAATTTCGATCGTAAATTTATTCATCGATATTATGTATGCCTTTTTCGATCCACGCATTCGCTCGAAAATGAAGAAGTCTTAAAGGGGGAATCACCCGTGAAAAACAGCTTACATGTCAAACTACTTTTGAAGATAACACAGGAATATGTCAATTCACATTTTACACTTGTCTTTTCCTTTCTATTTTCTTTATTATTTCTAGCTTATAGCTATAATTTTTCTACTCAAAGTTGGCGACCAATCGTCTTAATCTTTTTTGTCATTTATGCAATTACCACAGCTTATGTTGGTTTCCTGACTTTACGCATTAAACAGGATTTAGCAAGCTATAGTGACATACGAAAAAGCACTCGATTACTTGGTTATCCACTGTTATTGACAATCGTTTCAGGTAATATTTTCTCTACATCCTTTGCTTTTTTACTTATTTCAAAAAGTAAGACAGCTGAATATACTTTTGCTGCTTATGCATTGATCACTCAGCTTTTTATTATCGGAATTTCAGCACTGAACTTATTTAAACCGTACGTCACAGATACTTATTTACTTGCAATGGGTCTTTTCTTACTCCTTGCAATCTTTTATATCATGATGTTATTGCTATGTACAAAATTTGTGACTTCCGAGGCTGCGCCAAAATGGATGCTGTTACCTGGCATTTTGCTGCTTATTGCCTCATTGACTGGCAATCTATTTGCAACATTGCTAGGGTATAGCCTTATTCAAAAAGCTCGAAAGGCAAATCCCTCTACAATTGAAAAATGGCAAAGAATTTGGGAAAAGATTTTACGCAATACGATGGCCGTCTTCGGATTATTTTTCATAGTGCTTATGTTTTCTTTGTCCGTAACAAGCTCTTGGACATTTGACTATGACTTCGCTATTGAAAATAACTATGGGGCACTGTTACAAACACCTTCATTAGAATATCCACTAGGCACCGATAATTACGGGCGTGACTTATTTTCTCGCATTGTTTTCGGTGCACAAATATCGCTTATTGTCGGATTTTTCTCAACAATTATACCTGCATTAATCGGCGGAGCACTTGGAGCATTTTCCGGTTATTACGGGAAAGCGACTGACAACATAATCATGCGAAGTCTTGATATTTTATATGCCATTCCCGGAATTTTACTAGCTATTGCCATTATCGCAGCGTTTGGTGCCAATACGATGAATTTAATCATCGCACTAAGTGTTGGAGCCATTCCAACTTATGCTCGTACTATGCGCGCTAATGTAATGCAGCTCTCTAATTTCGAATTCGTAGAATCAGCAAGAGCATTAGGAGCATCTGATGCTGTAATCATTTTTAAACATATTGTCCCTAACTCGTTAGCACCGATGATTGTCAAAGCAACATTAACTATTGGTGGTGCTGTAATTTCAACAAGTAGTTTAAGTTTTTTAGGGCTTGGCATCGAGCCACACATTCCTGAATGGGGCAATATTCTAAAAGTCGGTAGTACGTACCTAGAAACACATTCCTATGTCGCTATTTTCCCAGGTCTTTGTATTATGCTTCTCGTTCTCTCCTTTAACTTCTTAGGAGATGGATTACGAGATGCTTTAGATCCAAAATCAAATTAATAATGGAGGTTCTTACATGAAAAGATTACTTGTATTCTTATTCATTGCCATCTTAGCATTAGCAGGCTGTGTACAGACAAAAACTGAAGTAGAAGGTAGTAAAGATTCAAAAGAGAAAGGTAAAAAGACAGTTGAAGTATTAGGGATGGCCGCTTCTGAGGAAGATATGAATATTGTTCGAGACCAACTAGTTAAAAATGGCTTTGAAGTTAAACTAAATATTCAACCTGATTATGGTTCATTTTCAGCACAAAAAGATGCTGGCAATTATGATTTAGCTCTTTCTAGCTGGACAACAGTAACAGGGAACCCTGATTATGCTGTTCGTGGTTTGTTTAAAACGGGCGGTGACTATAGTATTGTATCTGATTCAAGTTTAGATGCGCTTATCGAGGAAGCAAGTACGTTGACAGGTGATGAAGCCGCTGCAAAATATAAAGAATTAGAACAGCTTTTAGTATTCGATCAAGCTTATATTGCGCCTTTATATATTTCAAATAAATATCAAGGCATATACTCTGAATTAGTAAACCCAAAAACTGTACATCTACCAAAATCCCGTGCGCAAGTATGGGAAAATATTGAATTCAATGATTCATCCAAAAATGCAACTGAACCGTTGATTTTACATCAAACAATTGATTCGTTAACATCTCTTGATCCTATTAAAGGGAATGACGGTTCTATTAATACATTAAATACGAATATGTATGTACGACTTGTAAACTTAACAGATACAGATGAAGTCGTTTCTGATGGTTCATTATCTTATAATCATGCTATTGCTGAAGGGAACCAAGAATATTATTTCATTTTACGTGATGATCTTAACTTCGCTGCTGTAAAAGATGGTGCTGCCGTTGATACAGGTGAATTGGTTTCAGCAGAAGACGTTGTATTCTCATTAAATCGTGCAAAAGATTCAAAGTCAGTTCCAGACCATCGCACATATAGTCTTCATGAAAATATCGAAACAGTCGAAATCGTTTCTGACTTAGCTGAATTACAAAAGAAAAAAGTTGCAGGCTCTGATCAGTCTGTATTAGATGCATTATCCCAAAACCTCCCTGCTTCTGTAACGCAATTAGCAAAAGACAAAGGAACTGTGAATAATGAAACTGGAGCATACCAAGTTGTTAAAATTACAACACCAACACCATTCCCACAAGTGTTAAATTATTTAGCACACCAATCTGGTGGTATCGTTTCTGAAAAACAAGTAACAAGCATTAACACATATGATGTAGCAGCCTATAATCCAGACAAGGATATCGCCTATGGTGATCAAGCTACAGTGACGGAAGGCACAGCAACATACAACAACCATCTTTACGCTAGCGGTCCTTACATTCTTATAAAGAAAAATGATTATGAAGCACAATTTGTGAAAAATCCTGCCTACCGTGTAGGTAGTGAATATGAACCGAAGATCGCAAAAATTAATGTTCGTTTTATCGCTGATAACGATAGTGCATTATCAGCATTACGTAATGGTGAGATTCATGTTCTCCAGTCAGTACCAGAAACAAAGCTAGACATTGTAAAATCTGATACGAAACTAACGTTAAATACTGCTGATAGTAATGCCGTATCATATCTACAAATGAATACATCTGGTCGCCCTGTTTCAGAATCAGTAGATCTACGTAAAGCAATTCTTTACTCTATTAATCAAGATGAATTTATTAGCTACTATCAAGGCAATAAAAAACCTGCTGTATCCACTGTTTCACCACTCATTAATACTGGGTTAAAGCTTGAAGCAGACAGTAAAAAGGTAAAAGAATATTTAAAAGCCTATAACGATTAATTATGGTTATACAAAACAATTCATAGACATTAAATAGGCAGAGCCTCCTCATATAATCAAGGAGGCTCTGTTTATATTATTAAAAATCACTTATCACTTTAAAATTGAGAGACGCGTCATAAGGTACATGCTGAGTGAAGTGGTTGATTGGAGTGGAGACTGGGCGACTCCTTGGGGATCAGCAATAGAGGAACGAAGGCTAATACCATCACATCCTGTGATAACGCCTTCGTGACCAACATCGTGCTGTTGCTGTCGCTGCGCTTTCGCACAAACAAAACCAAAACCTGCTGCTGTCGCTGCGCTTTCGCACAAACAAAACCAAAACCTGCTGCTGCCGCTACGTTGCACTCACGCTTTCGCGCAAAAGACATCTGTTGGCCCGAGACCCTGCAGCGAGCAACGCGAGTGAAGCGGCTCATCGGACGCCCCCAGGAAGCTCTGCTCTGCGCGAAAGCGAAGCGTCAGCGGCAAATGTTTTAACTGTGCGAAAGCGTAGCGACAGCAACAAAGCGCCCAGTCGGAACGGAAATCAACCCCTCGCTTCGCCAAAAAGTTGGATTTTATTTACAACGTAAGCAGAGCCTCCTCATATTATCGGAGAAGGCTCTGTTATCTTTATTAATACTTTATTAAATCTCATGATGTGATTTTGGTTTTGGTCCTAGATCTTCGGGCTCAATATCTGCAAATGTCTCGCCCTCTTCCTCCAAATCACGCATACGATGGGCAATACGTGATGCGGCTGAAGCAGCAATACTGCCAACTAAATCATCTAAAAATGTATTTACATGATGTCCAGGTTCTGTGTCCAGCTTCTTAATAATACCGATTTTTTGCTTATCTAAGTGGCCAAAGGTTGTTACCGCTATGCTACCGTATGTAAAGACAGATCCAAGTGCGATTGTTTCATCCACACCAAATAAACCCTCATCGGATTCAATAATTTGCTGTAACGGTGCCGACAATAACTTTTTCTCTGCAAGTTCATCTAATTCAATTCCTACTAATAAAGCATGTTGAACTTCACGCTTACGTAATACACGCTCAACAGAATGAACACAGTGGTCTAATGTTAAACCTTCATTATAGGATTTTTGCATTTCATAAACGATTTTAGCAATATCCTCTAGCGATACACCACGACGAATGAGTGCAGCTTGAGCTGCCTTCGCTACTTCATCAGAGTGTATGCGAGTATTTTTATCATGCATAACTATCCCTCACTTCGATTTGATTGCTAGAATAGTGCTAGCCCAACCTATTATACCTTTACTTTAGCTATATGGTACAATTTCGATACAAACATGAGAAGGAGTGTCATCATTGGATAAGGGAACTGTACAAGATTTAAAGTTCTATAGTGAAGCTTTACAGGAGGAATTATTGCTCTATATTTATGTTCCTGCAAATTATTCTCCACTATATAAATATAATATTTTAATTGCATCAGACGGCAAAGATTATTTCCAGCTTGGAGGTATTACAAAACTTGCTGATGAACTTATCGATGACTATGAAATCGAAAATTTAATCATTGCATTCGTTCCTTATAAGGACATAAAGGATCGACGTCTTAAATATATTCCAAGTGGAGAGCAACATGAAGCATATCTTCGTTTTTTAGCACACGAGCTTGTGCCCTATTTAGACGCTGAATATTCAACCTATCAAATGGGAATGGGTCGTGGAGTTATTGGTGACTCGATGGCTGCTACCGCTTCCTTAATGGCCGCATTAAAATATCCAAGTATTTTCGGCAAGGTTATTTTACAATCACCGTATGTTGATGAAGATGTTTTGCAAGCTGTAGAGAATTTTAAAGATCCAGGCGCAATTTCCATTTACCATATTGTTGGAAAAGAAGAAAATAAAGTTGTCACCATGGATAAAACCATTAAAGATTTTTTAACACCAAATCGTCAGCTTCATAATCTCATGTTAGACAAAGGGTTTTCTATATTCTATGAAGAATTTAATGGCAATCATACATGGAAATATTGGAAACCTGATCTACGTCGCGCATTAATTGAAAATTTCAATTAATATAGACGAATCAAATTACGAAATCGGAAATTTCTGTTATACTTAAATAAAAAATTGTTTACTTTCGGGAGGTAATGGCCTATGAAGTACGGTATTGTGGCATTTCCATCAAAAAAATTGCAAGATTTAGCGAATACGTATCGGAAACGATACGATCCTCATTATGCGAAAATTACTCCGCATATTACATTAAAGGACAGCTTTGATGCGACAGAAGATGATATTCAAACTATTATAAAGCAATTAGATGAACTTGTTGCCAACTATGCACCTTTAAACATTCATGCATTACGTATAAGTTCATTTTTCCCTACAACAAATGCGATTTATTTCCGCATTGAACCAACTGAACAATTAACAGCATTCCACCAAGCACTTGAAGAAAAAGTACCTTTTGGTGAGTCAAAACATGTATTTGTACCACATATCACGATTGCTCAAAAAATGACAGCTTCCGAGCATGATGACATTTTTGGCCAACTACGTATGACAGGCGTTGACGAAAAAGATACAATTGATCGTATTCATCTTTTATACCAATTGGAAGATGGCTCGTGGACAACATATGAAACATTCCGATTGTCAGGAGCTGAGTAATCCTTGTACAACGTTAAGATTGTGGAAACAGCAAAAGAGCACGAGGATGCGTTCGCAGTTCGCAAACAGGTTTTTGTTGAAGAACAAGGTGTGCCGCTGCATTTAGAATGTGATGCTGAGGATGCATCCGCAACGCATTTTATTATGTACGAAGACAATGCCCCTGTAGGTGCTGCACGTTTACGCAATATCGTGGACGATGCTGCAAAAATTGAACGTGTTTGTATTTTACAAGATCAGCGAGGCAAAAAACTAGGTGCTTTAATTATGAGGGAAATGGAAAAGTACGCTATTTCAATAAATAAGAAAAAGCTAAAACTCCACGCACAAAGTTATGCTATTCCTTTTTATGAAAAGCTTGGCTATGCGGTAACATCTCCCGAATTTATGGATGCTGGTATCCCACATCGTGCTATGGAAAAAACGATTTAATTCAAATCGGTGTTACGAAAATGCTACGGCATATCGTAACACCTTTTTTATTTTTCTACAAAACTTTAAAGGTTGATTTTTAAATGAAAGTCCATTTAACCAACCTTTTAAATATATCAAATTATTTCATCATTTTAGTAATTTTATCGAAGTCTAGTGAAGCACCATCTTGAATAATAGATTGAACTAACTTATCTTCAAGCTCTTGCGTAATTTGTCTATTGGACACCTTACTTACGCGTCGTACGATTTTTCTTACTTGTTTTTCACTTTTAAAATCAGCATGTTGAATTGCATTTGCTAATGCGAAGATCTCATCCATCGATACTCCAGTTTTTTGTTCAATTGAATTAAAAAATCCGCGATTCATGTTCCCCCTCCTATCAGTTAAAGTTTAAATTTATTTCCATTATTAATTTATGAAAACATTCGAAAAATAGTGAAGGCTTTAAACTTTATTCAGATAATAAAGCACTCTGAAGAAAAGCTAAAGCCTCTTATCGACTGTCACATTAGTCAAATCAATTATGCCTCGGCATAATTGCGTCCGGAATCGGCTTTGTGCTAGCACAAAGCTTTAACTTCTTTCAGCTGAAAGAAGTTAAATAATAGTAGCACCAACAATGATTAGAAGAATGAATAGAACAACGATTAGAACAAACGTTGAACTCTGACCATGTCCATAGCCATAATATCCGCAGCCATAATAACCGCCGTAATCTCCTCCGTAGCAACCATCAGAGTGCCCTCCATACGAGCCCCAGCCTTGATATCCCATAAAAATACCCCTCCCTTCTACAACCTATAATATGTTTTGGTTGTAAAAATGGGTGGGGTATTCGTCTAGTCAACATTTCCTTTTGGTTTAAAAAGTAATGCTCCGATAAAGCCAAAGACAATGGCAGCACTGATTCCTGAGCTTGTTACTTCAAACATCCCAGTTAACACGCCTACAAGTCCATGCCTTTCTGCTTCAGCAAGCGCACCATGCGTTAAAGAATTTCCAAAGGACGTAATAGGAACGGTTGCACCAGCCCCTGCAAAATCAATGAGAGGTTCATACAAGCCTATCCCGTCTAGAATTGCACCAATTACGACTAGAGTACTTAATGTATGTCCTGGTGTTAATTTTCCTACATCCATTAGTAATTGACCGATGGCACAAATAATGCCTCCTACAATAAATGCAAATACAAATGTCATAACCATAGCTTTTACCTCATTTCATTGTAATTTCAATCGCATGTGCCGTACATGGAATCGTCTCGCCCTGTTGAAAAGTAAGCGGAGACAGTAATGCTCCCGTCGCTACAAGAAGAACTCGTTTATAAGTACCTGCTCGCATCTGTTGAATTACATAACTAAAAAAAACAGCAGCTGAACAACCTGCACCACTTGCTCCGGATTGAAATGCTTCATCCTGTCCATAAAACTCAGCACCTGCATCACGTAAAGGTTTTAACTCCTCACTCTTGATGCCACTTTCAACAAACATGCCTTTTAAAAGTTTTAAGCCAAGTTGACCTAAATCACCTGTTAAAATTAAATCATAGTGGTAAATTTTTTGATTACGCTGCTCTAAATGTGATTGAATCGTCTGAAAAGCGGCTGGTGCCATCGCTGCACCCATGTGAAATGGATCATCCATACCATAATCAACCGACTTTCCAACAGTTGCCGCTTCAATAGAAGGATATTCCTCGTGATGTTTACCAATTAGTGCATACCCAGCAGCCGTTACCGTCCATTGAGCAGTTTGGGGCTTTTGTGAGCCATAATCGACTGGATAGCGGAATTGTCGCTCAACCGCATTGTGTTGACTAGATGCTCCAGCTAGGGATAAATTTGAAGCACCTACTTCTGTTAAAAGGCTCGCAACAATTACTGAAGATATAGAGGTGGCACATGCGGAGAAGAGTCCAATAAAAGGAATGTCTAAGTCTCTAGCCGCAAAATTGGTCGGTGTCATTTGATTCACTAAATCGCCGCCCATAAAGTAATCAATGTCCTTATTTTTTACGTCCGCTTTTTTCATGGCAAATTGACAGGCCTCTTCCACCATTTTTCGATGACCTTGTTCATTTGTTTTCATTTGCCAACGTTCATCATCATAAGTCGCATCAAAATGTTGACTAAATATACTTCGTTTCTCTAGTGGGCCTGCAACTACACCTGCTGCTATTAAGGATGGCTTCGATTGAAAGACAATTACCATGAAACCACTCCTATCGTTACGAGAATGTATTTAATAAGTCCAACAAAAAAGGCGGAGACAACACCAAATAATACAACGGACCCAGCTAATTTAAATATATTCCCACCAACACCAAGTACTAATCCTTCAGATCTATGCTCGATGGCAGCAGAAATAACAGCATTACCAAACCCCGTAACAGGCACAGCTGATCCAGCTCCAGCAAATTGACCAATCTTCTTATATAATCCAAAACCTGTTAAAATCATGGCAAAGAACACCATTGTTGCAACTGTTGGATTTCCGGCTGTCTCTTCAGTAAAATTAAAGAAAATGATATAAAAAAGTGAAACGGCCTGTCCGATTGTACAAATAAATCCACCTACTATAAATGCCTTTGCAACATTTTTAAAATAAGGCGGTTTCGGCGTGACATTTTGTTCTAATTGATGGTATTGTTCTTTTTCCACTATGCTTGCTCCTTTGCTAGCTTTTTCAATTCATTAATTTTATCTTTCAGTTTATTATCTTCAACTTGATCCCTTTTTATTTTATTGGCTTCATAAAATATTTTATAATCGGTTGAGACAAAAACCTTTTTGTTGGGGTATTTTTCATCAAATTTCTTTTGCAACTTTTTCTCTAATTTAGCCTTTTTCCATTTATCCCATGGTTTAATTTGCACTGCTACAAGCATACTATTGTCGTATTGGATTACCGTTGTTTTGTCTACATATTTCTGCTCTTTTAATATGGCTTCAACTTCTTTTTCATTTTCCGGTGAACCGTAGACAATAAATTTTTCTTTTTCACCGCAACCACTTAAAAGCGATAAACTGATTAATAGAGGTAACATCATTCCTAATAGCTTCAAGTTTTACCCTCCTTTTCTTTAAAGTTTCTCCAACCATAAAAAAACTATTCATTTAACTATATATACAAAGGCCCGAGTCCATTTTTCTTAAGTACATATTGTAGAAGTAGTAACAAGGAAAGGAGGTGACAATATGGGTTGTGGCAAGCCAACAAATCCTATTGGACCAATCCATTCAGCAGGCTGCGTTTGTGACGTAGTACGCGCTATTTTAGACATTCAGAATCAAGCGGTGAGAGAAGAATGTCAACCATGTACAGCTAACTGTTTCCTAGAACCACTGGGAGGCATCGTAAGTCCAGCACGCTCTCATGCAGATACACGTGTATTTATGTTAATTACAAAAGATGGTACTCCTTTTAAAGCATTTTTCAGTTCTCCAACAGCGGATCCATGTATATGTACATCCGTATTTTTCCGAGTAGAAGATATGTTTGATGAGTGCTGCGCTACCTTGCGTGTTTTAGAACCTTTATGTTCATTTGACTCCAGTGAAAGTACAGTCGATCTATTAAGTCGAGACGGTTGCTGTGTCAACATGAAAAAAATATGCAAAGTAGATGATTGGAATTCCACTGAGAGCTGTATTACTGTAGATTTATCGTGCTTCTGTGCTGTACAATGTATTGCTGATGTAGACTTAGGGATTTGTGAATAATCTTTTCTCCTTTGACACACTACACATAAAAAAAAGTGTACAGCATCCTCTGCTGTACACTTTTTTCATAAAGTAGGTAATTGTTTACCCCGCCATAATACTTGTTCTATGTCCTCAAAATAAATAATTTCTTGTGTCTTTAATTCAAAAGAAGTAAGCATCAATGAATCCGTCTCTACATTAGATGCACTACCTCGTAAATTTCGACCATCCTTTAAACATACGACTAACGGTTGATATGCTTTTTGCCGAAATGGCTTTTCTAAAAATTGAAGTTGCTTTAGTAAATACGGATCTATTTGTTCTTCTTCAACCACTTCTTCTTTTTCTTCAATCGCCTGTTCATTGAAATAGCCGTCCTTTAGATACACTGACGTACTTTCATCCAAATCAAGTTCATGTAGCACCTTAGAAATATTTAGAAAATAGGATGGTGACTTTATAAATAAGCGTGGCTCTTGACCCACATTACTCACTTCCCTTTTTTTCATACAATATGCGAAAGGAAGAAAATTGGTTCTCAGCCTATTTTGCTTATGAATGTTGTCGCCAAACCTAAGTAAATTAAAATACTTGTAATATCATTTAATGTTGTAATAAATGGACCAGATGCAACAGCTGGATCAATTTTCATGCGATGCATGAGCAATGGAATAAAAGAACCTGCAAGCGTTGCTACTAAAATTGAACCACAAAGCGCTGCTCCTACTAGCATTCCAAGTATAAGCTCTTGTTTCCAAATATAGACGATACCGATCACAATCAGTCCACAAACAATTCCAGACATTAAGCCTGTGCCTGCTTCACGTAGGAGTAATTTTAGCTTGCTATGTTCTTCAACATCTCCTGTCGCAATTCCTCGAATAGCTACCGCTAATGCCTGTGTTCCACTATTTCCAGAAGTACCTGAAATAAGAGGGATAAACACTGCGAGTAACGCAACCTGTTCTAACGTTGCCTCAAACTGTCCCATCAAATTTGCAGTCAACATCCCTAAAAATAATAATATAACAAGCCATGGTAAACGTTTTTTAGCTGCTTGGAATGAGGTTGTATCAAATTTATCCATATCGGAAATACCCGCTAATTTAGAGTAATCCTCCGATGCTTCCTCATCAATAACGTCGATAATATCGTCGACTGTAATAATCCCTAGTAATTCACCCTTATCGTCAATAACTGGTGTCGCTAAGAAGTTATAGTCCTTCATAATTTGGGCAACCTCTTCTTGGTCATCCCCTGCGTGCACCATCACAACACGCTCATTCATAATCGAACGTATACGAGTATCTTCATCCGCAATGATTAAATCACGAAGCGAAACAACACCTGTTAATCGATGTGCTTCATCCACGACAAAAATATAATAAATGGTTTCAGCATCCGGTGCTTCTTTCCGTAAAATTGCCATCGCTGAACGAACAGTAGAATTTTCTGGTATCGCTACATATTCAGTCGTCATGATAGAACCAGCAGTGCCTTCGTCATATCTTAAAAGCTCATTAATTTCTTCAGCTGTTTCCTCATCCATCATGCCTAAATAGCTTTCACGTTGTTCCGTATCCAATTCATTTAAAACGTCTGCCGCATCATCTGCATACATATGAGAAAGCATTTCTGCACCATATGACGGATCCATCTCAGCCAGATACGCTGTGTATTCATCATCATCTATTTCGATTGCCTCAAAAATATCAGCCATTTCCGACGGAGACAAGAACGAATAGATGGTCTTTCGTATATCAGGCTCCACCTTCTCATAAAACGTTGCCTGATCATATGGATGAAGCTCTAAAAACTCATCGCGGAATGCGTTTATATCATGTGCTTCGAGCATTTCTCGCAAACGTGCCTCGTCGAATTGCACATCATCCTTTTCATTTCTTTCCTCTATCATGCTTGTCCCCTCCTTCCGAGCATTAAATCATTAATACGGGCAATTCCGTAAATCTACCTTTTATATAATAGAGTGTATGATGCCTTTTCTGCAAACCCTTTTTTTACTACATAGCATCCTACAACATCTCCGCAATCTAATTGGATAAATCTGTAGATAAATGTTTCTATTTTTCACCTTTACTGAATAAAAACTAGCTCCTCACCAAAAGTTGGAGATGACATTTATTAACCGTATGCCATAAATAGTTGATTTCCGTTCCGACTGAGCGACTCCTTGGGGATCAGCGATATAGAGGAACGAAGGCTAAGAGCATCACGTCCTGTAATAACGCCTTCGTGACCAACATCCTGATGGCCCGAGACCCTGCAGCGAAGCGGATGTTTTCTGTGCGATAGCGTAGTGCTAACGTAGTGGCAGCAAATGTTTTAACTGTGCGAAAGCGAAGCGACAGCAACACGGTTTTAACTGTGCGAAAGCGAAGCGACAGCAACAACAACAAATGTTTTCTGTAGCGAAAGCAAAGCGGCAGCAACAAATGTTTTAACTGTGCGAAAGCGAAGCGGCAGCTACAAATGTTTTAACTGTGCGAAAGCGAAGCGGCAGCTACAAATGTTTTAACTGTGCGAAAGCG